>JAEEHO010000149.1 GCA_016280845.1 Paludibacteraceae bacterium
CTTTGTCGCAAGCGTGTTGCGACGAAGCGGCATTGGCGGAATTGGTAGACGCGCCAGACTTAGGATCTGGTTCCGAGAGGAGTGAAAGTTCGAGTCTTTTATGCCGCACAACGGACTTCGGTCCGTTTTTCTTAACATTTACGACAATGAAACGTTTTTTTCTATTTTTGCTACCAGTATTGGCTATTGCTATGACATCGTGTAATCTTGATGTCGCATCCACGCCTACCATCCTATTCTCCTCCGAACAGATTCGCACGTCTATTACCGGCGTGAAGGATACTATTTCGCTATCCGATTCGGTATGCATCGGAGATACTGTTCGTATGGGTGTCGCTGTTCACGGTGTTTACCATCACTTGGATTCCGTTTGGGTTAAAGCTGATACAAGCAAGGTGTCTGTCGCTCTTTTGTGGAATGAGGAGCAGATGAACTTGTTGACGGCTGATGCTGATCCCCAACATGGTTCGCTGATATTTGCTTCAGATACGATATTTGGAATAGCAACTGTGTTGGTTTATATCCCGAAAGAAGCTGGCAAACATGAAATCAAGATATGTGCCCGTTCTGCTGCTAAGGAAGAGTATTCAGAGCAAGAGTTAGAACAGGCTATCAAAGTCAAAGCAAATAAAGTTGTAGCGCAATAACTCTAATCTTTAGCCTTCGCTTTGGCTTCGTTCCAAAGAGCGTCCATCTCCGTGAGTGTCATATCCTTCAGCGATTTGCCTTGCTCTTTGGCTTTAGCCTCGACATAATTGAAACGCCGCATGAACTTGAGGTTGGTCTGCTCTAATGCATTGTCCGGACGAATCTTGTATAGTCGTGCGGCGTTTATCATTGCGAACAGCAAGTCTCCAAACTCTTGTTCTTTCTCGCCTCCGTCTTCTTTGGCTAGTTCAGCCTGCAGTTCGTCTAATTCCTCATGCACCTTAGCCCACACATCTTCTTTCTTCTCCCAATCAAAGCCCACGTTGGCCACTTTGTCCTGAATACGATAAGCCTTGACGAGTGCTGGTAGTGCATCGGGTATGCCGCCTAGGACGGTCTTGTTGCCGTCTTTCTCCTTCAACTTGACTTGTTCCCATAGTTTGCTTACGTCCTCTGCATTCTTGGCTGCAGCGTCGCCATACACATGCGGGTGGCGGAAAATGAGTTTGTCGCATATACGGTTGCATACATCTGCAATATCAAAATCGCCTGTCTCGCTACCCATCTTAGCATAAAAAACAACGTGCAGCAGCACATCGCCTAATTCCTTGCTTATCTCCGTCATGTCGTGACGGCTGATGGCGCTCGCCAGTTCGAAAGTCTCTTCGATGGTGTTTTGCCGTATACTGTCAAAAGTCTGTTTGTGGTCCCACGGACATTTCTCCCGTAGATCATCCATTATATCGAGCAAGCGTCCAAACGCTGCCAGTTTCTCTTCTTTTGTATGCATCTCTCTCTAAAAAACTTTCAACTTTCAGTTCTCTTTTTTTCAACTCTCAAAATTATGCATTGTCAGTTGGCCCTTGTTGTCCAGCTTGGCATAAGTCCATTGTTTGAAGCAATCGCCCAATATTACTACGCGACTGCCGCTCGCAATCTGCAGATCCAACTCAATATGACGGTGGCCAAAGATATAGTAGTCGTGGTGTACACCTCGCTGCTCTTGCTCTTTGGCGAATAGAACCAGTTCTTCTTGGTCTTCTCCTTTGTACGGGCATGGGTTGTCCAATTCTTTCAGTCGACTGCGTTTGGCCCAATTGTAGCCGAACTTGTTTCCCCATGCAGGTGGCAGGCAACGGAAACAGAACTGTAGGAATGGGCTGCGGAACATCTCGCGCAGACGCATGAAGCGTTTGATCTTCCTGGCTATCTTCTTTGGATATATCTCTTGCCAATTGCTCGGTAGCACGCCGTCACCGTGGCTCAAATAAAGCGACTTGCCGTAGCGGGTTATATTGCATGGTTCGTAATGAATCTGACAACCGCTCAGTTTTTCTATGCCGCCGAAGGTCCATAGGTCATGATTTCCTGTGAAGAAATGCAGATGTATGCCTTGTTTGTTGAGTTTGCGCAGTTCTTTGAAGAACGGCGAGTACTGGTGTTTGCCGTGGTCGTGCGTGTAGTATTCCATCCAGAAATCGAACATATCGCCCATCATATAGATGGAAACAGCATCTTTGCTCATCTCCTCCAACAGGTCGATGAGTTTCTTCTGATGTGCCCAGCTTCTTTCGATAGCCAGGCTACCTAAATGTGCGTCGCTTAAGAAATATATCATAGAAAACCAAGTTCCAGTTTCGCTTCTTCTGACATCATATCTTTGTTCCATTCCGGCTCAAAAACGATATTCACATTCACGTCTTTGATACCGTCTATGCTTCCCACTTTCTGACGAATGTCCTCAACGATGAAATCGCCCGCAGGGCACGAAGGAGCCGTTAGTGTCATTGTGATATCGCACACGCCGTCGTCCTTCATGTCGATGCCATAAATCAACCCCAAGTCATATACGTTAACCGGAATCTCGGGGTCGAAGACGGTTCTCAACATCTTCAGTATCGCCTCTTCTTTCTCCAAAAACTCGTTCATCTTCGGTCGGATTACATGCGTTCCGGCATCTCAATGCCGAGCAGTGCCATTGCGCTTTGCAGCACTTTGGCTACATTCTTGGCCAGCAACAGACGAAGTGCGCGCTTCTCTGCGTCCGGTTCGTTCAGTATGCTCAGATCATGGTAGAACGAGTTGAAATCGCAAGCCAGTGCATATGCGTAGTTGCATATTACGGCTGGCGAGAACTCGTCTCCGGCGGTGCGTATCGTTGCCGGATATTCGCATAGACGTTGGATGAGTCCGAGCTCTTTGTCTTCCAACTGACTGCTGATAGCTGATGACTGAATGTCCTCTGCCTTGCGCAGCACGCTCTTTATACGCGCGTACGTATATTGTATAAAAGGTCCTGTGTTGCCGTTGAAGTCAATCGATTCGGCCGGATTGAACAACATGTTCTTGCGCGGATCCACTTTCAGAATGAAGTATTTCAATGCGCCCAAACCCACTTTGCGTGCAATCTCATCGGCTTCTTCCAGCGTAATTCCTTGCAGTGTATTCACCTTGTCCTTGCTGATTTCCTTGGCATCCTCCACCATCTTGTCCATCAGGTCATCTGCGTCCACTACGGTTCCCTCGCGGCTCTTCATCTTGCCGTTTGGCAACTCAACCATTCCGTAACTGAAGTGAACCAATTCTTTGCCGAATGGGAAACCGAGGCGGTCGAGTAGGATAGAGAGCACCTTGAAGTGATATTCCTGCTCGTTACCCACTACGTACACCATCTTGTCGATCGGATAATCCTGGAAACGCAGTTTTGCGGTACCTATATCTTGGGTCATATATACCGATGTACCGTCCGAACGAAGCAGCAGTTTCTCGTCCAAACCGTCTTTAGCCAGATCTGCCCAAACGGAGCCGTCCTCGCGGCGGTAGAACTGACCGCTCTTCAGTCCTTTCTCTACTTCCGATTTACCCTCCAGATATGTATTCGATTCGTAGTAGATCTTATCAAACGAAACGCCCATGCGTTTGTATGTCTCGTCAAATCCGGCATAAACCCATTCGTTCATCTTGGCCCATAGTCCGCGAACTTCCGGATCGTTGGCTTCCCATTTGCGTAGCATCTCCTGCGCCTCCAGCATCAGCGGAGCCTCACGTTTAGCGGTCTCTTCGTCCTTGCCGGCTGCCATCAGTTCGGCTATCTGCGCTTTGTACTCTTTGTCAAAACGTACATAATAATCGCCGATGAGGTGATCGCCCTTCTTGCCGCTTGTTTCCGGTGTTTCGCCGTTACCGAACTTGAGCCATGCGAGCATCGATTTGCAGATATGAATACCGCGGTCGTTGACGATATTGGTCTTCACCACGTTCCATCCGTTTGCCTCTTGTATCTGCGCAATCGAGTAACCCAACAGGTTATTGCGAACGTGACCCAGGTGCAGCGGTTTGTTGGTATTCGGCGAACTATATTCCACCATCATCAGTTTGTTGCGCTTCGGCTGACGGCCGTATTCGGCTTCGCTATCAATGTCCTGCAGTTGCTTAACCCAGAATGTGTCATCTATAACCAGGTTGAGAAAACCTTGAACGGCGTTGAACGAAGCAATCAGCCCAGAGCCGTCTGCTTTCAGTTTCTCGCCTATTTCTGCTGCCACTTGTGCAGGCGCTTTGCGAGCGGCTTTCACGAACGGGAAAACCACCAGCGTTATGTTTCCTTCAAATTCCGGACGCGTTTTCTGCAATTGAATCTGCGCGTCTTCGGCATCTATGCCATAGAGCGCTTTCACAGCCTCTTTGGCCAATGTAGATATATGTTGTTCTAATGTCATAATTTCGTGTTATATTGTGCTACGATGCTGTCAAATTGTGCTTTGTATTTGTCCGGTACCGGTTCCACGGGCGGACTCTCCACTTTCAGCGGGTCAACCGGCGAACCGCCTTTCCAAACGCGGAAATCCAGGTGAGGACCTGTGGCTGCGCCCGTCGCGCCTACATAACCGATCACTTCTCCCTGACTCACATGCTTGCCGACTGCTATCTTGCCGTACTTGCTTAGGTGGAGATATGCGGTGGTGTATGTGCTGTTGTGGCGTATCTTGACCATATTGCCAGCCTGTCCTTTGTAGCCCATCTCGATGACTGTTCCATCGCCGATGGTCACAACCGGAGTGCCGGTCGGTGCCGCGTAATCAACTCCCGTGTGTGGACGGACGATCTTGTATACCGGATGTTTGCGGGCGTAGGAGAAGTGCGACGATATACGTTTGTAGTTCAGCGGCGCTTTCAGGAATGCCTTGCGCAAACTGTTGCCTTTCTCGTCAAAATATCCCCGGCACAGTACATCGCCGTTTATGCTGTCCGTCAGGTCAAACCAGTACGCCTCTTGCCATTGGCCGCCGTGGTAGAAATGGCAGGCATATATCCGTCCGATACCGATGCGCATTCCGTCCACATATTGCTCGTCGTAGCAAACGCGAATACTGTCGCCTTGCTGCAACGCGAAGAAGTCTATCGTCCATGCATAAATCTCGCTCAGGTCAAGCGCCAGTTCTACCGGCAGATTGTTGCTGACCATTGCGTTCCACAAACTCGATTCGATGGTCGCTTCCGCGCAACGCTCTTCTACCACCAGCGGTTTCTCGTTCAGTTCAATGCGCGGCGTGTCTGTCAAATGCAGTATAATGGCGTGGCGACGGTCCGACAGATAAATCCAATGGAGCAGCACCTCTTGGTCAATGCTGTCTGTGTCGCATGTGTCTCGATAAAGTGCGTAGTACGTCTTACCGGCGCGAATAGTGCGTACGTCCAGTTGCTCCGACGGTAGAATACTGATTTGGTTAATCTGCTTGGCTGTAGCGCCCAAACGGTTCAGTATACCGCCTAATGTCTCGCCGTCGTGTACCAGACATGTGTCTATACGGAACGAATCAACCGGCAGACCGTATTCATAGCGAATCGGCTGAGGCTCTTCGCTCTCGCTCTGTTCTGCCTTGTTCCCGCACGATGCGAGGCAAACAATCGAAATCAAAAATAATATGTAGCGACTAACTTTCAATTTCCAATTTTCAATTATCAATTGATCTTCGGGTATTTTCTGAACCAGCTGCTGACTTTCAGTCTCACAACGCCCAGCAGCGCCTCGGAGAAGATGCCGCCGCTCATCTTGCTGGTGCCTAGCACGCGATTGACAAAGATGATCGGTACCTCGATAATCTTGGCGCCGCATTTGTGTGCCGTGAACTTCATCTCGATCTGGAAGGCATAGCCTTTGAAGCGAATCTTGTCCAGTTCGATGGTCTCCAGAGTACGACGGCGGTAACAAACAAAGCCCGCAGTGGTGTCATGGATGTCTACGCCCAGCACGAAACGCACGTACTTGCTTGCGAAATAACTCATCAGCACGCGTCCCATAGGCCAGTTAACCACATTGACACCGGTCACATAACGGCTACCGATAGCCAAGTCCGCACCTTGGTTGGCGCAAGCGTCGTATAGCTTGAGCAGGTCTTGCGGATTGTGGCTGAAGTCGGCATCCATCTCGAAGATATAGTCCGCCTTGTGCTCAATCGCCCACTTGAATCCGGCGATGTATGCGGTACCCAGACCCAATTTGCCCGAACGCTCCACCAAGTGTACACGGCCGTTGTACTTACCGGCCATCAGACCTTTGACAATGTTGGCGGTGCCGTCGGGCGAACCGTCATCGATTACGAGTACGTTGAACTCAATCGGCAACTCCATCACGGCTGTGATGATAGCCTCGATGTTCTCCTTCTCGTTGTAGGTTGGTATAATTACAAGTCTCTCCATAATCATTTGTCTTTTAGCGTTAGCGGTCTTTTTTCTTTCAGCGCAGTGGTCTTTATTCTTTTTCCGTTTCAACGATACTATGGTCGTTGAGGTCGTACACCGGACCTGCCGTCGTGCGGTCCAGCACTTTTAGAAACACGTCCTGTCCCGGATGAATACCTACGTTCTCCAGACATTCCGCCACTGTTTCATATGCCACTTCCGGATCGTTGTTTTCCAGCGACAGGTGGCATAGCCATATGTTGTGCAGTCCTTCGTGCCAGTTGCGTGCCACCAACTCGCCGCAAGTGGCGTTGCTCTGGTGACCGCGCGGACTCAATATGCGTTGTTTGAGATACGTAGGGTAGGGACCGTTCAGCAACATGTGCTCGTCGTGATTGGCCTCGATAACCAGATGGTTGGCTGTGCGGATATACTCTTCCATTTCTTCGCTCACACTGCCGCAGTCGGTGATGATGACAAAGCGTTGTCCCATATAATCGATTGCGTAGCCCAAGCAGTCGGTCGAGTCGTGCTCAACGTGAAAAGTGTTAATCTGCATGCCGAATAGTTCCCACGCTTGTCCGCGCTCGAAATAGCGGCGGCTGGTACGCAGTTTCTCACGCACGCCGTAGTTGCGGTCTATACCTTCATGAATCTCGGCTGTGGTGTAGATTGGCAGTTTTACGCGCTCGCCTAATGTGCCTACGGCGCGAATATGATCTGCATGGTCATGCGTAACCAATACACCCATTATGTTCTTGAAATCCAAATCCATTTCGCGCAGGCATTTCTGGATTTGGCGCGCAGAGATTCCCGCGTCAATCAGTATGCCCTGTTGACGCGTGCCCAGATAGTAGCAGTTGCCGCTACTACCGCTCGCAAAACTTCTAAATATCAGTCCGTCTTCTGCCATTTTTCAAAAATCGGCCGCAAAGGTACAAAAAAAATTGCACATGTGCAAGTCTTAAACAATTTTTTTGAAAGAAATAGAGTTCACTCTATGTTATTAGACTTTTTTCCTGATACTTTTCGTACTCCGTATTCGCCCTTTGTCCTATCGTCCTTTCGCCCTTTTTTTGAGGTCTTGTCGGGGTTATATCGGGGGCAACTGCTGTTCGTCCCGAGTCAGACCTAGGTGATACCTAGGTGATACCTAGGCGATACCTAGGTTATTTAGCCACTCTTGCGCTACTCTTGCGCCACTCTCAAATCACCAATCGGCAATACTTTTCTTTTGCCTTTACATTCTCCATTCTCTCGGAGTTCTGCCGGCATATTGCTTGAAGTAACGGGTGAAGTTACTCTGCTCGCTATAACCGACTTTTTCGGCTATATCGCGCAGGCTCAGCTCCGGCTGCTCGCACATCAGTCGTTGCGCCTCTTGTATGCGTAGGCGGTTAATGAACGAGTTGAAGTTCATCCCTTCTTCGCGGTTGATTGTATTGCTCAGAATGGTGCGGCTCATGCCTATCTCGTGCGCCACTTGTTCGAGTGTTACACCCTGCTGTAGGTACAATCCGCTCTTCATTATTTTATTGCGCGCACGTACCCAACGCTGGTCGCTGATTTCGGCCTCTTTCTCCGCCGCTGTGTTTTCCGGTTCGTACAACACTGGTTTCATGCGGATAAAAACAGACGGGTACTGCAAGAAGAGCGAACCCAGAACGATATATAGCACCAGTATCTGTGCGTTGAGCACAACAGACAGAGTTTGAGATACGTTGGCTGCGATGGCGAATGTGGTATAGCCGATCAGCAACGCAAAGGTCAGACTCGCACAAATCAGTCGGGATGAGTGGATATCCTCATCGGCAAAATAGTCGGAAGCGAGGCTTCGCCAGCGACGGCTTTCGCGGATAAAGACTGCCGTGAAATAGAAACACAATGCGATGTATTGCACCATCCATACAATACGTGCCAGCACTTCCGGTTCGTGCCAATGTGCGCACAGCGCTGCGTAACTCGTCAGGTCGATATGCGGCGCCCATATGCGCACCAGCACATAAATCAACAGGCACACAGCCATCGGTAGCATGTGGATGATTACATAGCGTTTGGTGGTCAGTTGCGGGTTGATCAGGTGAATGTGCGATATGGCCAATAGAACGGCTTGCAGGTTGGCCATGAATAGAAATATGGGACTCATCAGTTCCAGCGTCATGCGGCCCTTGAAGTAACAGTAGATGCCGAGCAGAACGTACGAAGCCGACAATAGATAGCGCGAGAGAATGTAACCACTTAAACGCTCGTCCTTGTGTGGTATGGGGAGGACAAGCATCATTATTGCCATGGCGGCCAGTGCCGCAATCAGTATATAGAATGATACCATAAAGGTTTTTTCTTTCTAAAATGTGTTCCTCAAAAACGGCTGCAAAGTTATATAAAATATTCCATATAACCAAATCTTTTCACCGTGTTTTTTCTGTTTTTGTTGAGAAACGTTGTTTTTTATCCGATTTATTCCTTACTGCTGCCTAGCGCCGCGCTTTTGTACAAATCAACAAGTTATAGGCTATTTCTGTACGATTTGATAAATCGCGTACGCAAAAATTATAGTATCTTTGCCGCGTTTTTGGGCGCACGCTCAAAGGGTGGTAATTAACGAACAATTCGGGTAAGGTAATTAAGAAACAAACAACAATATATGAAAAAACTTTTACTTCTCTGCACACTATGTGCGGCTTTCTTAACAGTTCAAGCGACAGTCTATAGCGATACGCATGGCAGTTTCAGTTGGAATCTGGATACAGAAACCGGTATTCTTGAATTTTCCGGAACAGGAGAAATAGTCAGCTATGTCGGATGGTGGGGTAATTACAAAAACGATATTCGTTCAATCGTAATCAATCAGGGTATTACTTCGCTTTCTACACGTATATTCCAAGATTATGAATTGTTGCAGACGGTTTCTCTGCCCGATGGATTGGAGCGAATAGGATCCTATGCGTTCTCTGGATGCCGTGCGCTATCTTCATGCAACTTGCCTTCCACAGTCCGGAAAATCGGTAGCAGCGCATTTTATGCTTGCGCGCTTACGTCTGTTGTGATTCCCGAAGGAGTGGATACGCTTCTCTCTACCTTCAATCAAGACACCACATTGAGATACGTGTCTCTCCCTTCAACGATTAAGTATATGGACCGGTATGTGTTCAATAACAATCGCATAGAAACAGTAGTGCTGGCAGAAGGTATCAAAACGATTCCGGCTGACATGTTCAGCAGAGATCGCCTTAAGACCATCAATATCCCGTCTTCTTTTACGTCTATTCCGAAATCTTGTTTCTACCGGTGTACCGCGTTAACGAATGTAACGATAGCTGCCGGCTTGGATTCAATTAACGCTTATGCATTCAGTGGCTGCACATCCTTGAAGTCTATTGTGTTACCCGATGGACTTAAGTATATTGGCAAAGAAGCATTCTATGGCGCGGGGTTGACAGACATCTCTATTCCCTCTACTGTTACCAAAATCGATACAAGCGCTTTTTGCGGAGCTGCTTTATTGTCGGCGACAATTGGTGACGCTGCGGTAGATATTCAGAAATATGCTTTCTATTCATGCAAGAAACTGAAGACTCTGACTATTGGTTCCGGTGTCAAATCTATCGAAGATCAAGCTTTCCAAGATTGTGACGCACTTGAGACCGTAACTTTTACCGGCCCTTCTGCTGAAAATTGCGTATGGGGAGGCGAAGTATTCTTTCATTGTGACAGTTTGAAGTCTATCACTATTCCGGAGGGAGTTGTTTCACTTGGAGAACAAGTATTAGGTTACTGCAAAGCTCTGGAGTATATCTCTGTGCCTTCCACAATTACTTCGTATGGCAGAAATATACTAATGGATTGTAACTCTCTCGCGACGATTCACTTAGCAGAAGGATTGAAATCTTTCCCGAGAGAAATCTTCTCCGGAATGTGGGGAAGCCTGACAACGATGAATATTCCGGCTTCGTTCGGCTCCATCCCGGACGGATATTTTGGCTACGCATTCGACAAACTAGAGAATGTAACGATTGCAGAAGGTTTGGATTCTATAGGGACTGGCGTGTTTTTGGGTTGTGGCGCATTAAAAAATATCGTTCTTCCCGAGGGACTTAAGTATATTGGCGCACAGGCATTCCAATCGTCTGCGTTAACCTCTGTTACTATCCCTTCTTCGCTCATCTCTATGGGACAGTCTGCTTTCGAGCAATGTGAGTCACTGGTTCAGGTTACTATCCCGGATGGGGCACAATTTGATATTCCGAGCAAGGCGTTCTACAGATGCAGTTCCCTGTCTCAATTGTCAATTGGAAACGGAGTGAGAGCAATCGGAAATGAGGCTTTTGGTGTAACAAAAGCACTAAAGAGTGTTACTTTGCCATCTACCATTCAATCCTTAGGGGTAAGTGCCTTTTCTTCCGGTGGGTTGACTGAATTGTGTACTATTCCCTTTTCGGTTAAACGCTTAGAAGGCACATTCTCCTATTGTAAGTCTCTCGATGTTGCTAATATATCTGCGGGCGTAGATTCCTTGGTCTCTACGTTCGCTTACTGCGGTAAAATGCAGCGCGTGGACATACCTGCTACAGTCAAATATATGAATAATTATACTTTTCAAAGCGATACTATTGGGAAGATGTACGTTCACTGGTTAAACCCTTCTGAGGTAGAAGTGGCCCAAATTTATGCCAACAGGTTAGATACACTATATGTGCCATATGGAACCAAATCGCTCTATCAGAATAGAACCCCTTGGA
>JAEEHO010000150.1 GCA_016280845.1 Paludibacteraceae bacterium
ACGGAATCGGTGGACAAAGAATAGAAATAATCTTCGCCTGCTTGTTCGCTGAAGTCACTACGAACTACGACATACGAGATAGCATCGCTCTGGGTCTGAACCACCAACTTGTTGCCAACCAACGTAGCACGGAACTGATTCGGGTCAGTCGGGTCGGGTGTAGAACCTGTGGGACCGTCGGGCGGTGCCAACAAGATGAAACGCATATCCAGAGGTATATTCAACCTACTCTCTGCCATTAGCGGCAGAAAGCACATGCACAATATTCCTATTACCGTTATTCGTTTCATCCGTTCTGACATGCTATATGAAGCAGCGCACTCTGTAGGTCCTTAACCGTCACGCCCAACTTCTTGGCTATCACATATTTATCTTTTCCTATTCCGTTCTGCGCACGATTCAGAATGTCTGCCATCTCTGCGTACGACAGTCCGATTAGTACCAACAGGCTTATACGCACCTCACGCTCTATCAAGCCGCGCTGCAGCAACTTGTCCACCAAGCCGTAGAAGCGTGCATTGCATGTTGTGCAGAATGACTCGTAGTCATCCCAGTGCAACTCGCCACGCAGGTTCTTGCTGTGCGCTATCGCCTGACAGATCTTCGTCAATTCGACCTCGCGGTCTTCCTGCTGCGATTCCTGAATACGCGTCACTCTATTCAGACGGTGGCGAATGAACAGCCCGTGACCGATAGCAAAGAGGATGGCTGCTATCAGCAGGCAACATAGGATAGTCACTGCACGCCGCAGCGGACTCTTCTTGGCATTCAGACCTTGCTGCATCAGCACTATCGCTTGCGTTTTCTGGACTTTCTCTTGCTCCAGATCGCGCTGCACATCCGTTCGCGCAGATGTTATATCCAGCAGTTGGCTCACGTCATTGATGTAGTCGCAATATGCCAGGATATAGTAGGCATCGTCCAGATAGCGCGGATTGACTGTCTCCGCCACCACCTTATGCGAATAATCCACAGCCGAATCGCACTGATTCTTCAGGCAATATGCCTGTGTGCGAAGCATCCTGCCATAGACGCTGTTCATTTGCTCGGTGTAGTACAGTGTCGAATCATGCTCGCCGACATACAGACAGGCCGCAGCCAGCGATTCCTTCACTTTCTCTTTCACTTCGCTGCGCGGGCATACAGCCACAGCCGAATCCACCAGAGCCACCGCTTCTGCTTTCTTTCCCTGCACAGCCTGTTCCCAAGCCATGTTGTTCAGTGCATATGCATAGGCCAGCGTATCTCCGGCCTTCGCAAACTGTACGGCCGAAAGTGTATATACGTCATATGCCACATCGTGTCGCTCTGCCTGACGGCACATGTTCGCCATATTGCTGTATATGCGACCTACGATAGCGTAGTCGCGCGTAGCGGACTGCGTAGCACGGACAAACACCTGCATGGCTGCTATCGGCTGATCCTTACTGCGAAGCCAACGACCGTAGTAGTAGCACGCGTGCGCGTACTCGTCCGCATATATCCATCGCCAGCAACCCAGCGTGTTGTAGGCCTCAGCCAAGGACGCACTGTCCTCATACTGCCGCCCCTCCACACGCAGACTGTCGGCTTGTTTCACAACGCCGCACGCCTCACGCAAACCGCACGGTGTACATGCAGATAGAGCGAATAGTACGCCCACGAATGACAATATGGTGTGCCTGTTTACCAACACTTGGCTATGCTACCTCTTTCTTCGACTTGCCTGCTGTCAATTGGTTTCCTCTTTCTCGATAGCGGATTGTTCGTCACTTTCCACCAGACGCTGATCCAGTTGCTCTTGACTCTCCCAGTACTCTTCGGGACCGTAAGGCGGTTCGGCCGGACCGTAACAAGCAGCAAAAGTGAATGCCACACCGGACAACATGCAAACCTTGATTCCTAATCGCAAAAAGCGATCGATGAATAGTTTCTTTTTCATAACATGTTCATTTTAATGGTTAATAAAAAGCATTTTTTTCACGCTGCAAAATTACTGCTTTTCTGCCATATGACCAAATTTAACACTTGGGAAAATGAAAACCGCAAATAGCTGACTGACAGCCTTTTACAAAATTGCGACTTGGGAAAATGACGATTATAGCACTTCGTTACCCTTTTTTTTAACCTATTGCACCAGCGGAAGATTCACTTCTGCCACGGGCTGTATCTCTATTCCTACGAGTGTCGCTTGCATGTCTGCGTTCTGCTTGACGAGACCCATCCACCACTCTGCTTCATCCATATCGTGAAATCCGCTCACGCGCAATGCACATCCTTCACCCAGAACTGGCATCTTCTGCAGTTCAAAATCGCGGATGAGGAACTGCGAGAAGTTGAACAGAGCCACCTCGTATTGCAGGTTGTTGAGTGCCTGCTCGTCGCTTTGGGCCATGCGCAGCAGTACCACGCTCGGCTGATTGCGGTCGTCGCTCCATTGCTTCCCGCCGGCTACAGTGTCTTCCGCTTGTTCGGTTGACTGGTTACGCATATCTGCCAGACTGCTTGTGCTGCCGCCTGTCTGGTTCTCCATGCCCTGACCGAGCATGGCCAACATGTCCTTTGCCATTGCTCCCACTTCGGTGTTCGGATAACCGGATACCAGTTCTTGCAGCGCAGCGGCGAATGCCTCTTGTCCTTCGGAGCGGGCCGTAGCCACTGCATTGAGGAAGAGGAAGCGCGGCATGAGCGGACTGTCGGGGAAGTTCTGCTGGGCATATTGCTTGTTAGCCTTCACCTCGGCGTACTGCGCGCGCGTGTAACTATTGTACGTGCGTGCGTAGAGCGAGTCTTGCTCTTGTCTCACACGCAGCATAGATGCTATGTATTGTTCGTCGTTGCGCAATGCCATCATTTTCTCTTCGTCGGCTATAGCCTGCAACGAAGCGTGGCCGGCAAAGCGCTCACGCAGCTCGCGCAGTGTTGCGTCTGCCAGATCCTGGTCTCCCACCTTGTCGCGATAGATATGGTAGAGTGCTACCAGTCCTTCGCGCCAGAGACTGTCGCTCGCCGCAAAATCCTCCGGCGTACGCGGTATCTGTTGCAGATAATATTCCGGTTTGTGGGTGTCTGTCTCACGTGTCTTGTGTGTGGTGGCCACGGCTGTCGAGTCTCCACCCTCCTGGATGGAATCATTCGTTTCTTCTGCCAACTCTTCGTCGTATGAGGATGTCGACACCTGTTTGTTCTGGCGGCGCCAGTTGTCCTCCAGTTGTCGGCTGCCCCAGCGTTTGCGCCATTCCTGTTGACCTTGTTTGAGCAGTTGCTTGTTGTAGAAGTACCACTCAGCCTTGTCCTTGCTGCCGCCGCCTAACATATTGGCCGTATTGACGCTACCCGGTCCGTCTTCGTCCAGCTCGGCCTGACGGTTAGCCGCTATTTGTGCTATCGAATCGGCTTTCTCTGCGGCTATCAGTTCGGCCACAATGCGCTCAGCCACAGCGCGTTGCTCCTCCTCCGATAGTTTGCTCAGTTCTTGCAGCGAGTCTTGCAGTTGCACTTGGTTGTAGGCCAGAATCAGCTCGTCCAGCACCTCCGAACGCTTCTGCACACGTGCATAGTCTTCGTGTTCGGATGTCAGTATAGTGACAGCCTCGCGGTAGCACGGCTGGGCCTTGGCGTAGTTGCGTTGCTCGTAGTATATATCACCCGCGCGTACCAGTACCGCCGCCTTCTGCGTGCCGGCTTGTGTCGATTTGGCGATAGCCTCTTCGTACATCTCCAGCGCCTTGGCGGTGTCGCCGTTGTGCAGGTATATATTACCCATCGTACCGTATATCTGGTCCAGACGGTTCTTGAATTTCGTCTGTCTGGTCATCGTCCGCAGCTGTTTGAGCGAACCGCGCCCCCCCAGCTCGGCCATGCGTATACGCGCGTTGAACTCCATCTCGGTCGGCGGTGCCATACGTACCACATAGCGATACGCATCGATGGCTTCGTCCTTGTTGCCCTCTTTCTCGTACAGCTGACCAAGCACGTACGCAAAACGCGGACGGTAGATCTTCTTTTTCTCGTAGGGCATCGCTATCTTGACGAACGGAATAGCCTCGTGGTAATGTTCGCCTTTCAGCAGCACATCGGCTTTGACGGCCGAGTATAGTCGTGCGTGTCTGCGGCTCAGCGCGTCCAGCTGAACGCGGTTGAGCATGTCTTCCGCCTCATACTGCCATCCCTCTTCGGCATAGGCGCGCGCCACCCATAGTTGGCATTGGGCCTGTATGTCGGCGTCGTTCTGATAGTGACGGATCACATAGTTCATCGTGCTGACCGCCCCGAGAAAATCGCCCTTGTGGAACTCGGCCTCGCCCAGACGCATCCAGGCTATCTTCATCTCCTTGTTGAACTCCTCCGACTTGAGCCACAACTTATATTCCGGGTCTTTCAGACGCTTCGGGTCGGTTTTCGGTTTGGTCTTTATCGAGTGCAACTTGATGCACTTGCGACATTTCTCTATCGTCTTGTCCATCTGAGACGCTGCCGACTCGGCTGCCTTGTGATTGCTCACAGGATACAGATAGAGCACGCGGCTGTAGTCATCCTCGTTGGCGTCGCGGATGGCCTTCAGTCCTTCCTCATATGCTATGTTGCCGTTGTAGAGAATATTGTATTTGACTTTGGTCTGGTGAAACGAACGCGTGGCCCATGTGTTCTTTTGGGTCGAACATGCAGCAGCCATCAGAACCGTCAGTCCCAACAGCGCTATCCTAACTATCTTACCTTCGCCTCTAACCATACGTCATTCGCCTTTATCTTGTACATTTTACATCGTTCCTTTGTACATTAACGCAGTCCTTTCACGTGGCTCTGTGCCGCCACAAATTCTTTCAGATAGAACGGCTCATAGTATGCCAGATCCGTTCCTTCCGCCTTGCGCATTCCGTTCTCGGCCAGCGCACCCATATAGCGTGCTTCGGGCACAATGCCATCTATCAATTGCCACTCCGGGCCGGCCAGCACGCTTTGACACTTGGCGGCGCCGTCACCGAAGTAATAGATGATCCGTCCATTCGACCGTTCGGCCGTTCTACCGTTCGCCCATTCCGAATCCACCACTGCGGCTTGTACGTCGCTCTGCGGTTGCAGGTCGGCGTTGTATAGTGCGGTATACACCTCCATGCGGCGCGCATCTATCATCGGGCACAATATATCCGACGGCTGAATCTTGACGGCCGGACACTCTCTTGCCGCCGCGCAGATGATCTGTAGCGTGGGAACGGATATCAGCGGCACGTTCAACCCGTAGCACAGTCCTTTGGCGGTGCTCGTTCCTATACGCAGACCCGTGTAGCTGCCCGGACCTTCGCTTAGCGCTACTGCATTGACGGTCAAACCGTTCGACTGCGCGGTGCGGAGTAGTTGTTCGATGTATGTCGGCAGCAACCGGGCGTGATTGCCTTCCTCACGCTCTATCAACTGTTCTACCACGGCCCCGTCTTTGCACAGAGCCGCCGAACAGACCTTCGTACTTGTTTCTATACAGAGTATTGTCATTGCTTTTTTTACTAACAGCCCGCAAAAGTACTACTTTTTTTGCATATATGCAAATATTTAAGGCATTAATAATTTCAACTTCACGGAATAATATACAAAGTATATTATATATATAGGTGGGATGCGGGATTCTCTCGAAACGCTTACGAAAATGCTCCGGAATGGATAGAGAAGTGTCTCATGCGTGTCTTGAAAATAGATAGCGGATAGCCATTTCTGACCACCCGCTAATCGTATAACGTTGCTATACCTTTAGTATACCTCAAATCTTACTTAGCAATTGGTCTGTGGTCCAGTCCATTTGGCTGAAGCCGAACCATTTCTTACCGAGGTCTTTGAGGCTTGCGCCAATATGATAGACGGTATCGTCAATACACAAGAACCTATCGTGCGAG
>JAEEHO010000014.1 GCA_016280845.1 Paludibacteraceae bacterium
AGGACATCAAGAAAGCGATGCTCGCTAAAGATAAGGTAGCGCTCGATGCGCTGCGTGGAATCAAGAAGGAGTTTCTCGAGGCCAAGACCGCCAAAGGCGGCGACGGCGAACTGCATGACGACAAGGCGCTGCAGATTCTGCTGAAGATGGTGAAGCAACGCAAAGAGTCTGCCGATATGTTCACCCAAGCCGGTCGTGCTGAACTGGCTGCAGACGAAATGGCGCAATGCAAGATCATCGAGCAGTATCTGCCCGCTATGTTGAGCGACGAGGAACTGACCGCTGTTCTGCGCGAGATTATTGCGCAAGTTGGCGCTGCCGGTCCGCAAGATATGGGTAAGGTGATGGGCGTTGCTACCAAGCAGTTGGCCGGCAAGGCCGAGGGCAAGGCTATCAACCAGAAAGTACGCGAATTGTTGGCACAATGAGACGCTGGTTTCTCATCCTGATAGTGGCAGCGGGCACCTGGGTGTCCGCTGTTGCTCAATCTGCACCGGCTGTGCAGACCGCGGACACAACTGCCGCTAGCCGCTCGTGGATAACCGTCGTTACCGACTGGTACAGCGCACATATGAACTACGGATCCATCACGGCGCTCATGGCTATTGAGTCGTCGTTCATTCCGTTCCCGAGCGAAGTGGTGATTCCTCCCGCAGCCTATGTGGCCGAAGATCCCGATAGCGCAGTATGCGTGTCGGACAGTTATGTCCTTAATGTGCTGCTGATCATTCTCTTCGGCACGCTAGGTGCCATGATCGGCGCTATCATCAACTATCTGCTTTCGCTCTGGCTCGGACGCGCCATCATCTATGCGTTTGCGGACAGCCGTATCGGACATATGTTGCTGCTAAGCCGCGAGAAACTGGAGCAGGCCGAGGCATACTTCAACGAGCACGGCAAGGTCAGTACGTTTGTCGGACGATTCATTCCGGCGATACGCCAATTGATTTCTATTCCTGCCGGTCTGAGCAAGATGCATTTCGGATGGTTCCTCTTCTACACCTTCCTCGGCGCAGGTATATGGAACACCATTCTGGCCGTTCTCGGCTACGTGGCACACGGTCAGGCAGACCTGATCAACCAATATAGCCACGAACTAAGCGTGGCTATACTGATTCTGCTCGGAGCAGTTATTCTCTATTTTGTTCTGAAGAAGTTTGTCTTCAAGAAAAACTGAAAGCTGAACACTATCACTTCTCTCTCAGCCAAGCTATGATCTGCTTGCGCTTGTCAATCAGTTCAGCCAGGATGCAGCCGCAGCTCCATCCAAACAGGAAGCAAATGATCAGATATTTCAAACGGCCGTTGACTATTCTGCCGTCCGTAGCGAAATGATTCTCTAACACAACAGGCGCATAAGCATATTGCAGACGATAATCGTCGTTCTGCAGATGCTCCTGTTGCTTGTATATTTCATTCAAGAACAATCTAACGCGACGGTCGCCGTAGAAATTGACTCCGTTAGCGTTACCGTCAAAAGGCTTCGCGTTGCTGGCATTAGAGAAATAGTAACAACTGGTCAGGCTATCCAGCTTCTGCGCTTGGCGATGATTGAAAGCGACCTTCTCTTGCAAATTAGGCAGATAAGCCTTGTAAGCCTGCTGCATTGCCTTGTCGGAATTCAGATATTCCAAGAGTGCGTTCTCAATCTGCGGAATCAGATGTATATTGCGCGACTTAACCCGGAATTGCAGGCACAGACGATCCGGCATCTGCACCTTAACCGTATCCGTAGAACTGGACTTACGCTTGAAATCCACGTAATCGGCAGACTCATCATCCAGACAATCAATCACCCTATAATCAGTGAAATGGGTAGCCGTGAGCGAATGAGAATACTCGTACAACGCAGCATTAGGGTCGACCATTCTTGACTGAATGGTAGCATAGGTTTGCTCAAACTGCGAGATGGTCGGTCCGTTCAGGAACGCAATAGCATTGACCTTGTATGAGCGATTGTCACTACGAGTGTAGTAGATGGCAGCAGTTAGAGCCAACGCAACAAAGGGCAGCACTATCCACCAATAACGATAGGTGAGACGTGTCATTCTTCCGACGAGTTGTCCCAACGCTGCAAAGCCACGACCTATAGCACGGCAACAAGCCACACAAAGGTCAAAGAAATTCATTTCGTGTTCCATGTTTTATAGTGTTTCTTATCATTTATTACGACAGTTTATTTCTTATCTCTTCTGACCCAGCCGAACATGCTGCTGTGAGAAGTCTGCTGCTGCGCTGCTGACGTATCATCGTCATCCACGATAGTGATATTTATCTCATCGGCCGCAGCAGAAACAACATGCTCACGCGGTTGTTTAGGCAGTTCGGTATCCTTTTGCGACAATGTGCTACTCAGATCCAAAGTCTGGCTCTTCTCATCATCCCATGACTTATCAGGTATAGGCTGATAATTGTTATCGATAGCCTCGTTGATTGACGCTTCGTCTTCGGTAGGTATTCCGTCCACCTTATAGCCTGTAGCGATGATTGTTACGCGCACCTCTTCGCCCAGACTCTCGTCGATAGAAGCACCCCATTGCACCTCGATATCGTCTCCTACCTCCTGAACGAAATCGTTGATCTGATCAATCTCTTCCATCAGGATGGCATGTTCGGTTGAGCAATAGAACTGCAGCAGAATACGCTCTGCGCCGTGCACATCGTTGGTGTTGACCAGCGGCGAATTGAGGGCATCGTTGATGGCGTTGGTTATACGGTTCTCGCCCGAAGCGCGACCGATATTCATGATAGCCACTCCACCCTTCTTCAGCGTGTTGCGCACATCGGCAAAGTCGGTATTGATATATCCCGGCACAGTGATAATCTCCGCTATGGCGCGTGCCGCATTGGCCACCACATCATCCGACTTAGCGAAAGCATTGAACACTGTCAGTTCCGGATGAATCTGCTTGAGTTTCTCGTTGTTGATAATCAGCAACGCATCTACGTGCTTAGCCAGACGAGCCACACCCGTCATCGCTTTGACTATCTTCTTTTTGCCTTCAAAAGCAAACGGTATGGTAACGATGCCAACGGTCAGGATACCCATCTCTTGCGCCACTTCGGCTACCACGGACGAAGCGCCGGTACCGGTACCGCCACCCATTCCGGCGGTGATGAACAACATCTGCGTGCCGTCGTTGAGCGCCTCGCGTATATGATCACGACTCTCCTCAGCGTACTGACGGGCAATCTCAGGATCGCCACCGGCTCCCAAACCCGGACCCAAGGTCAACTTGCACGGCACCGATGACTTATTCAGCACCTGGCGGTCGGTATTGCAGACAAGGAAACTGACGTCCTTCAAGCCCTGACGATGCATATAGTTGACGGCATTGCCTCCGCCGCCACCGACGCCGATCACCTTGATGATACTATCCTCTGTCAACCCCTCCAAGGGTAGCGTAATCAAATCTTCATCCATAATTAATTATCAATTTTCAATTAACAATTATTGTTATCTTTGGTCAATAAACATATCGAGTGTACCTTCTTTGATACGTTCGAGGAAACCGGGCTGACGCACCAATTGGTTCTTGTGGCTGTCGCGGTAGTCCTGGCCGAGCAAGATTGTTCCCACCAGCGAAGAATAGGTCGGCATCAGATATTTCTCGTCCGTATCGCAGTGCAGTAACAGATTGTGCGCTCCGTATTGAACACGGACACGCGTCTGCTGTTGCAGATAGTCAGCCAAAGCGGTCAACATGCTGGCACCTCCCGTTATATAGAGTGTCCGTATACGGTCTTCCACTTTCTTCAGTTCATCGATAAGCGGTGCCAGTATCTCACGCAACTTCATCTCTATCATTTCCGCCAGTTCCTCGGTTGTTATCAGCACATCTTCGGTATCCAAGTCGTGTGCTGCCGGCACGCGCAGTCGCACGTTCTTCTCCACATAAGCGGGACTGGCCACACCGAATCGTTTTTTCAGCACTTCGGCCGTTTGGAAAGTCAGTCCTCGCTGCTCCAGCGTACGCGTGATATGGTATCCACCTTTCGGCACCACCTTGTTCAGCAAGTATTGGCCTCCTTTGTACACAGTTAGTGTGGTTGTCTGCGCACCCATATCGAGCACGGCACATCCGTCCATCAGCACTTGCATTCCATCGCACGTAGCGAAAGCAGACAACAGCGCTTCGGGTCTGACGAAAGCGTGCTCTATACTGCGTGCCGCTTGCGAGAAGGCCTTTTGCAGTTGGCTATCAATAGCCTTGCGGCCATAGAAAGCGATATAGTGCGCCTCGACTACCGCCGCACGTTGTTCGGACGTAGGCATTTCGTCCTGCTCCACTCCATCCAAGATGAAGTAACTCGGCACCAGGCCCAACACAGCCACTTCGGGATTGCGCTGCTCTATCTTCTGCTTGCACTCCAACTCCATCTCGTCCAGCAGTTGCTGGTTCACCTCTTTAGAACGCGCTTGGTCACGCTTGCTATGGACAGGCACTATCTGCATAGACTGGCCTCCCAGCGAGACAAAAGCAGTCGGCAGTTCGCGCTGACCGATACGGTTGGCCAGCAATCGGAGCACCTCACCGATAGCATAGCCGGTATTGCTCGATTGCGTTATTATACCCTGCTCTACGCAGATATATCCGAACTTCTGCGGACGCTCCTCCACACCCAGTATCCGGAACAGATCGGGTGCCAATTGTTGAGCAGCCATTGCTCGAATACTATCGCTACCAAGGTCGATGGCGACCAAGGGAAGAGAATCTGCTGTTTGTGCTTGTCTTTTTGCCATTTATCGTCCTATCACTTGTCCGCGGAAGCGGAGGTCTAATTCTTCGTATTGTTTGCCTTGCGTTGCATCGGCACTGTTCTCCATGAACGTGCGCAGTTTGTTCAGTTTGCGTTCGTAGCCGTAGAGACTACCCAACACGACACGCGGTTGGCTCTTGTCACGCAAGCAGACGATAGCCATCTGCGATGAACGCATGTAGATATAATCGATTCGCTCGCGCCAGTACTTGTTGTCTTGCAGCCACTCGGCAAAGTCAGCCAATTGCGTTGCTGCCATCTGCGGTCCAACAAAGCCCGTAACGCGCAGAACGGTATCTCTGACAGCAGGTCTGGCCTGCATCACACGGCGGTCGGTGTCAATCAGGTAGGTCTCAGTCAGCGTTTGCACGCGCAATAACGGCACGCGTTGCGTTATGCTCACCTCCACATCATTCCACGGCGTCATGTAACATTCGGCAGTACGCACCATCGGATGACGGCGAACGGCATTCTCTATACGCTGCAACGACAATCGATTGGTAGTGCGGCCTACAGGATTGATGTCCTCGGCCTGCAGCAACGCATCCAGTTCGTTGCGAAAGACATATTCGCGCAGTTTGCCGTCTTCGAGCATGTACGTGATAGACCGGCACACTTCCTCAGAAGGCTTCATCATATAGCCCCAGACGCAAGCCGCCACCAGCAAAGCCAATGTGATGACAATGCCTACCGTGCGCAATACTATGACAGTTACCCGATTCAATTATCAATTATCAATTTACAATTATCAATTCACTAAGCGTTCCGGCGACTTAAGTACAATGTTTTATGTCCGTACGGATTTTATCAGGTTGTACAAAACTCAGTTAGCCCTTTATGAATTGTAAATTATAACTTGTTGATTATTCATTCTTCAGCCCTTCTGCGATTGCGGGAACAAGCCGGTCGATATCTCCTGCGCCAACGGTGAGGATGACCACCGGTTCCTGGCTTTCTGCCGCGCGACGCTTCAGTTCCGCCACCAAATCTTTCTTCTCCACCATATCCGCCTTTCGTCCTTCGCCATCAGCCATCAGGCGCACCAGCATTTGGCTGTCCACACCGGGTATAGGTAATTCTCGGGCAGGATAGATAGGTAGCAGAATAGCCTCATCCAACGTGCTCAGCACTTGTGCGAAGCCGTCCGCAAAATCGCGTGTACGCGTGTACAAGTGCGGCTGGAAGACACCTATCAACTTGCGGGTCGGATAGAGTTTGCGAATAGAATCGATGGCGGTCGCAATCTCTTGCGGATGGTGCGCATAGTCGTCTATATACGCCACCTCAGGTGTGTTGACGTGTATATTGAATCGACGCCAAACGCCCCGGAAGGACGCCATCTTCTCACGGAAGCACTCGCCATTACCTTTCACCAACCAGGCTACACTCATGGCAGCCACAGCATTCTCTATATTCACCCACACCGGCACACCGAGTCGGATGTCAGTTATCGTCTCTTCAGGCGTGTGGAAATCAAAAGTAATCTGTCCTTCTGCCACACGGATATTGTCAGCGTAGAAATCCGCCTTCTCCGTTGTGGAATAGGTATAGCACTTGACGCCAGGCTGCAAACGCGGCTGCAACGCCAAGCCTTTCTTCATCACCAGAGCACCGGTGATCAGACTTGTATAGTGCGCAAACGAATCGCGGTATGCTTCCGGCGTGCCATATATATCCAAGTGGTCGGGATCGACAGCCGTTACTACGGAGATATACGGCGTCAGTTGATGGAACGAACGGTCGTATTCATCGGCCTCCACCACCACATATTCGCTCTGCGGGTCAATCAGCACATTGGTATCGTAGTTCATGCTGATACCGCCCAGGAACGCATTGACGCCATCACTTTCGCCATTCGCTTTCTGTCCATTCGCCATCAGGAATGCCAGCATGGTGCTGGTTGTGGTCTTACCATGCGTACCGGCAACACAAAGCGCTTTCTTCTCGCGTGTCACGAGACCCAGCACTTCAGCGCGCTTGCGGATATCAAATCCCTGTTCGCGCAGATAGGTATAGATAGCAGAATCTTCGGGTACCGCCGGCGTACGAACGACCAAGGTGTGTTGTTGCTCCAACTCGATACCCTTCAGCCACTCCACCGAATCGGAGTAGTCAATCATCATTCCTTCCTCTTCCAACTCGCGCGTCAAGGGTGAAGGAGTACGGTCGTAGCCGTAAACAGTATAACCGTTATGGTGGAAATAACGAGCCAGTGCGCTCATACCAATACCGCCTATTCCCAAGAAAAAGATTGCTTGTAAATCTGTTGATTTTTTCATCGCCTATTCTTCCAAACTAAAAATCGCGCAAAGATACTACAAAAAAATGACATGTGCAAGCGCACATGCCACTTTTTTAAAATATTCTCAATCGGCAATTATCTTACTTCCATGCCCTGGATGTTGTAGATTTTGTTGTCGCGGATGATGAACAACTGACCATTGCGCAGTACCTTGATACATTGTGCTTTGTTAGTTTGTACATTGCTTACGCCTGTTGCAACGCGGTGAATAGGAATCTCCAACATTGAACCACTCTCAGGCAGATTACCATTGTCATTCCAGTCCGGTTCATCGCTGGAGAAGACGCCCACTCTCGGTTTGATGATCGTGTTCGGCAGTTTGGCAATATCGATTTCTCCTTCAACAGCGATATGGCCGTTAGCCAGAACAACCGGCGCGCAGGAATAGATGCAGCCCGTAAGACTCGTTGCCTTCAGACCTTCCCAATTGTCTTGCGCTGAATCGTTGTCAAAGACAGAGAAAGTGGCATCGGTAAGTCCATTCGTTACGGTTCCTTTTTCGAACAAGTAGTCAGCGCCGGAATTATTCCAAAACCATGCGTCATAGCCGGTAGCCGGATCGTCATCTATGCTCAAGAATATATCGATATGCGCTGCCGCTGCACTATACTCAAGATAGAAATAGTACTTCTGCTCGTCGCCATACCAACGCATATCGTAGAGGTTATTCGTGCCAGAGGTGGCGGTAGCATGAGCCACTCCGTTCAGGTCCGACCAGTCATCGAAATTGCCGTTGACAGTGATGTCCTTCTCGGTATTGGTGTTTGGGTTCGGATCCGGATTCTCTCCGTTGCCGTTGCCGTTTCCGCCTTGTTGCATTGTGCGAACGTATTTGTACATAGGAGGTTGACCGTCATCATCGCTGACGGTATAGAATGTAGTGCTATCCAACCAGCAGATAGCTTCGCCCTGCCACTCCTGCTCATAGCAGCCGATAGCTTCCGGCTGACGTTTGAGTGTTTCCTTCAGGCTCTCGTTGCCTTG
>JAEEHO010000151.1 GCA_016280845.1 Paludibacteraceae bacterium
AGCACTTTGCATATACCGCATATATATCCCCAGCCGTAACTGATGTGCATGGTAGCCAGAACAGGCGGTAAATATGCATTGCGGTAGTGAATACCGGCCGTGCAGATACATAGCAGATAGAAAGAGACGGTAGCGATATAGGTGCCGAACAAAACGGGGTGGGTGAATGATAACGGAAGGCCGATAACTAGTCCTGTAACAAACAGCAAAGGGGCAAACTGCCGTGCTGTAGCAGGATGCTTGAGCTTGTGATTGACAAGCGGTTTGAATAATCCGTATTGGTAGAACATTCGTCCTATTTTGCTGATGTTGTCACGCGTATAGTATGTGATTTCAGAATTGGGTACCAAATATATGTGTTTGCCGCTCTGTATGGTACGGGCATTGAATTCGTCGTCTTGATTGCGTGTCAGCTCTTCGTCAAACAGACCTATTTGATCGAACAGACTCTTGCTCCAGAAACCGAAAGGAACGGTGCCGACCCGCTTAGGTGAACGTATAGTGGCCGTTCTGAACGTACTGTTTCCCACACCGAGCGGATGGCTGCACGCTATGGCAATGGCTTGCGCTTTAGCCGAATCATTGGCCGGCAGTGTATTGCATGTGCATCCTACGTTGGCTGCGTCCGGTAGTTCGTTGATATAGCGAAGCAATGTGCTTAAATAATTGCTCTGGAAAGAAGCGTGCACATCCATGCGGCAGATATATTCTCCTTGTGCAGCACGGATACCTATGTTCATAGCGTAGGGTACTGTGTGATGGGGATTGTCCAACAAACGGATATTGGCATATTGCTCGACATAAGGCTGAATGAGTCGGCGGGTGGCGTCTGTGCTGAAACCATCTACCAACAACAATTCCCACCGATTGGAAGGAATATCCTGATGCAGAACGGATTGGATACAATTGTCAATGAACCGTTCCTCATTGTATATCGGGCATATGATACTTATGATAATCATTGTATGACGGAGTGAATAAGGCCTAATATACGTGTTATATAGAAGGAAAACGAGTAACCTTCTCCGTTTTTATAAATATGGGTGTATTCATGCAAAAGTTGCTTGCAGTTGTGTGCGCGTTGCGACCAACTGAGTTTGCGCGAAGCGCTACTCGGACGCATCCTGCGGTAATAAACAGCCCGTTGGTCGGTGAATGACATCTGATTCATACGATCGGAAATCAGAAACATGAACAATGAGTCTTCTCCTAGTATGAAATGTGTATCAAAGCGTCGGTCTCCAATGATGTCGCGATGAATGATCTTCAACCATGGTCCGCTGAAGTACTTGCGTGCTACATAATATGGTACAGAACCACGGCGCGCACAAGCATGGTAGGTTGACTCAACATAATAGGGTATATGATTGTGCTTGTCGTCAAAGGCCATAGTATAAGAGGCGGCAATCGTTTGTGGTGTGGCTATGTTGGCTAGTTCTTCCAGATATTCCGGAGAAACATAGTCGTCGTCATCTACAAATCCGATGTACTCCCCTTTAGCATTATCCAAACCGAGGTTTCGAGCATTGCTGACGCCTGCTTGATCCGTTTGGATAATTTGCATGGACATGTCCGAATGGATGGCTTTGTATGCCTCTATCTGCTGTTTCCATGGTTCATTGCACCCGTTTAGGATAACCACAAGTTCCCATAGACGCTTGTCCAGCGTTTGTGCTGCAAAACTATCCAGGCACTGCCATAAATAATCCTGTGGTTGATATGTGGGGATGATAATGCTAATCATCTGGTATTTCGTACAGTATTGACCCAACGTGTGATACCATAGAACGGGTTATTTCCGCTTTTCATAGAGGTCAACAAGGCGTTAATCGCTTTGCCGTATCCGTAGTTGCGAGCAATGGTATAGACATAATACATGATCGATTTGCGAGGTGCACGAATACCTTGTGAACTCAAGTACTGATTAAACCGTCCGAAAACGGCTATTCGTTCATTCAGATGGTTTAGTGTCGGTGTTAGTGTCAAACTACCTTGTCGAACGGTAGCGCAATAGATTATCTCTTTGGTTGCCGCTATCTGCTTTGCCCGATGACCGATTTGGGCTGAGAAAAGCACATCGTTGGCAACTTGTGTCTCTTCGAAACGGATAGCATGTGCTTCGACCATGCTGTGTTTAATCATTTTGGCGCAAGGTGAACACCATCCATATCGCAAACCTGTTTCTTCGTTAGTTCGCATGTAGTTGTTAACGAGTTGATTGGTATCGCTCATTCTGTCTGCGGTCGCCATGGTGTCGGAGTCACAACTTGTGGCGCAGAAGAAAACTATGTCTGCGTTGCTATTCGCATATTTGTCCATCGCATCAAAAGCGTTTGGCGTGAAGAAATCGTCTGCGTCAAGCATCAACAGCCATTGGCCTCGAGCGTGCTGTAATCCTACATTTCGCGCAGCGCCTGCGCCTTTGCCATACGGAGAGTAGTGGATATGAACATTGCTCCTTTGCGCAAATAGGTTAGCAGCAATATGTGTTGCGCTGTTGTCAATGACCAAGATTTCTATATCCTTCCGTTCCGGCACGCTCTCAATGGCACGAGGAAGTGTGTCCAAAGAGTCGAAATGAGGGATTATTATTGAGTAGCGAATCATAGTTGTGGCATAATGACATGCGCCCTCGTTATCGGAAAATTTTCCAGATGGTTAGAAAAATGATCTTGAAGTATTCTCCGATCATTTGATGATTGATATAGCGCATGTTCAGTGCAATCTTTGCAGGGACAATCTCTTCCACATATGTTTTGTCCGGATCGGCAGATTGCGCGAGCAGTCGGTTCTCGTCAATATATTCGATGGATGCATAATCCGTTATACCCGGGCGGACGGACAAGACCTTGCGTTGTTCCGGAGTGTACAGATCAACATATTTGCGCACTTCCGGTCTCGGTCCGACCAACGACATGTCGCCGGCCAGCACATTGATCAGTTGTGGCAGTTCATCCAGTTTGTACTTGCGGATATAGTATCCGGCTCGTGTGATGCGATTGTCGCGCTCACCGACAGTGATCAGACCGGTTTTGTCCGAACCGACACGCATGGAACGGAACTTCCACAATCCGAAATCTTTGCCATCGCGGCCCACACGTTGCTGGCGATAGAAAATCGGGCCGGGATTGTCCAAAACGATCCACAAGGCAACTATCACAAACAACGGACACAGCAGAATCAAGCCGGTCAATGCAGCCAACACATCCACTATGCGAATCAGCGTTCTCATCTATGGCTCAGAATATCGGTGTACTGATCGATGATATATTGCACTTCTTCGTCAGTAAGACGAGTGTGCAGAGGCAGTGTGATTTCGTTAACAAACTGAGCGTAAGCATTAGGGTAGTTTGCAATATTGAAACCTAATTGTTTGTATGCAGTCATCATTGGTAGCGGTTTGTAGTGCACGTTGGTAGCTATGCCGCGCTCGGCCATCTTGACAATAATAGCCTGGCGTTCTTCGAGCGAGATATTGGGCACGCGTGTGATGTACAAGTGTCCTGATGACAGGTGGTTATCGGTGTAATGTGTTAGAACATCAACGCCCAGCGGTTTGAATGCTGCATCGTAGCGCTCGATGATCTCGCGGCGGCGTGCTAGGAGAGCAGGGTAGCGTTTCATCTGTACTAAACCGATAGCAGCCATGATGTCCGTCATATTGCATTTGTACCACGGTCCGACAATATCATATTCCCATGCTCCCAATTGTGTCTTGGCCAAGGCATCTTTGGACTGGCCGTGAAGCGAGAAGAGTTGTACCTGATGATATAGTTGTTCGTCATCTATTCCCCGAATGGAGCGCCAGGTCAAAGCACCACCTTCGGCTGTTGTGAAGTTCTTGACAGCATGGAAACTGAAGGAAGTGAAATCAGCTATTGATCCCACCATTTTTCCATTCCACGAAGCGCCGAAAGCGTGTGCGGCATCTGCACATATAGCAATACGACCGATAGCGCGTTGGATGTCGTTGGCAGGACGGAACAAACTACGTTTGTGTTCCACAATGTCGTAAATGCGCTTGTAATCGCACGGAATACCGGCCAAGTCAACAGGAATAATAGCCTTGGTGCGCTCGTTGATGGCTGCTTCTACTGCCAGGTATTCCATTTCAAGACAATCCTTCTGAACATCGACGAATACAATCTTGGCACCAACGTGCCAGATAATGGACGCCGATGCAGTATATGTATATGCAGGAACGATCACCTCGTCTCCTTCTCCGATACCGAGCAGGCGCAGAGCCATTTCTGCACAGGCAGTTTGTGAGTTGAGACATACAGCTTTATTGGTACCTACATATGTGGCAATTTGTCGTTCCAATTCTTTGGTGCGAGGTCCGGTTGTAATCCATCCGGAAAGAATGGCTTCGCGTACTTCGGTAACTTCTTCTTCCGTCATATCGGGCGGAGAGAAAGGAATATTATGCAGTTTCATATAAGTAAAAGTGATTGTCTATAGTAAAAACCGCGCAAAATTACTGCTTTTTGGGCATATATGCAAATGAAATACAAAAAAAAAACAACATTAATACACTTTTTTGCTGCTAACTACCTATTGACGTCAACTTGAAACGATTGATTTCTTTCAATATCGATTTCCCAGCAATAAGGTGAATTTATTTAAGCCTTTTCCTGTAGAACAATTTTTTGTAACTATTTCCAATTATATTCGCAATCATCCAAAATGTAGAAGCTAAAGGAGATTTATGTGCTCCTTGGTTGAATAGAATATAATGCCAACCAATTTTTTCCCAAATGCTAGTCGGTGTGATGGAATCTTTTCGTCTGCGATATTTGGCTAATGATTCTGGCAATAAATAGCAATCGGCCTTTTGAACGATTTGTAGCCACATAGCAGAATCGTTGTTTTTCTTAATGTCCGGAATTTGAATTTGTCCAATGACATTGGCATCGTACATAACTGATAAACATCCGGGCCAACAGCAAGTCCACATGTCGAATGGACGAACATGTTTTTTTCCGCTTATGAGCACTCCTATTGGCTTGGAATTTTCATCAATTTCGCTATATTCGTGATAAGTAAATGCATATTTGTTTTCCTGCATATATGCTATCTGTCTCTCCAACTTATTGGGACTCCATAAATCGTCAGAATCAAGAAACGCAATATATTTGCCTTTTGCCATTCTCAGCGCTGTATTTCTCGAAATAGCGGCCCCTGAGTTTTTGTGATTGCATTGATAATGAATACGCGGATCTTTAAATGAACTCACAACATATCTTGTGTTATCCGTTGAGCAATCGTCAATGATGAGTAATTCCCAATTGGAATATGTCTGAGATAAAACACTCTGAATCGATTCTGCTATATACTGCCCGCAGTTATATGTCGGCATTATGATACTTACAAGATCCATATTTCAAGAATTCTTTGTGTTGATAATAGACTGGTATATATTATCATATTTTTGAGCTATTGATTTCCAATCAAAATGATGTACTTCCTTTACACAGTTATTTGACATTTTGTTATAATTTTTCAGGATACAACCAATTGCGCTTACAATGTCTTTAGCGTTTTCTGCAGGCACGGCGTATCCTATTTCCCCATCGGGGAAAAAACCATCAAATCCCTGCCCTTTTGTATGTATAACAGGTAGTCCTTGACTCATTGCTTCCGCATATACCAGGCCAAAAGTCTCGGCATAAGAAGGCATGATGAATATATCATTTTTACGCAAGAAGTTCATAACATTTTGTTTTGGACACTGATCGTGCCATCCTATGTAGCTATTGCGTGATTCTATAAGTCTTTGGTACTGTTTATCTATGATTTTACCAATTAGTGTTAATTTCACATTTTTCCCTTGTTCGGCCAATATATCTGCAACTTTAACGATAGTATGTATATTTTTGGCTTTTTCTATACGTCCTACATAGATCAGTCTTATTGCGTCTTTGGAAGATGAATGTTGCGACATGTTTTCCAGAAAATATGGGTCTATCCCATTAGGTATAACTTCTGCATAGTTGATTAAATCAAGTGGCAGATACTTACCAATAACTTGATCTCTATATGCCGGTGAGATGAAAATAACCTTTTGGGCATGGGCAACGATTTCTCTTCCGATATGTCTTAGATGCGGCATATGCTTGAAAAAAACGTTTACATCCGTATTTCGAACTGCTACAATATATGGAATTCCGAATTTTTCATGTAGCTGATATGCCAGATAGCCGCTAGAAAACAAAGTGTGTGCGTGTATTAATCTAATTTCGTTTATGGGAACACATTTCTCTATTTCGCGCAATAGGTATCGTTGCTTCGGAAAAAAGAGGAAACGTTCGATTATTGAAAATGAACGATCAACTATATGTATGTTAGAATTTAGCTCTGTTGTTGCATGTTTGCAATTATCACACGCAAAAACGAATTGTTTGCGTGAACAATTTGTGTCATGTATTGCTTCGAATAGTTGTCGATACAATGGCTTATCTACGTAATTTGGCGCTATATGTAATATCATTGTTCAAAAGGATTCTTTCCGTATTGCTCGATGCAAAATGTCGTGATTTGTTGAATTTGTGAATCGTTTCTTCCTAGAAGGTTCTCTGTAGAAAGAGAAACATTATGCAAATTATATATTGGCAGAGGAACGAACGTCGAAGATGAAGTTCGGATGGAAGTTCCTACCAATCTACACATTGCATAAAGCCATATGTCATCTCCGAACGGACATACCCTGTATGCTAATTCTGCATTACATATATCAGGGTGTGCACAATGTGGTGGATATAGCACTCCTCCTACGCCTACTTGAAATATGTTGTAGGAATAGTCTTGTAATGTTATATTATGTTTCCAATCCGCATATGACAATAGTTCTCCGGATGATTTGTATTGAAGTTGATGAGTTATATTGGCAATTACATCATTCGGGTGCTTGGTATGAGCCTCCAATAGATATTGTAACATATGAGAAGGGTAGAAGACATCATCATCAACAGTAACGATAATGGCATCAGGATATTCGCGTATGGCATATGCGTATTTTTTATGTGATCGTATATCTTCTTCCACAAAACGTATTTCCAATCCTCGCGATTGAAGTCTTAATATTTTTTTAGGTAATGAATGAAAACCATCAAATTGTTCTTTAGCCAACCATAAGATAATTTTGTCTGGTTTGACGGTTTGGCGTAGCAAAGATTCAACAACCAGCCATGTGCGATTAATTCTGGCAGGAAAAGATGTAAAGGAAACAATAATCGGTGCCGTGTTCCGAATCTCGGGATTTAGAGCGTATTTCTTAATATGATTTGTGCACTGAATATGAAGGGGGAGTACAATATTAGCACTAAACCGTGTAATAGCACGGATTATTGCCTCTATTCGCGTTTTCCCTAAAAACGCGTGCTTGTATGAGACATACGTATAAATATTACAAAAGAAATCAATCATTGTTAATGTTTTTCTAGAACGTCTTCACGTTGTAAATCTTTTAAATTATGTAAATCATCTTGAAAATATGACACATATGCCCCTGTATTTTGCTCGCAGTAGTATGTGAAACGGCCATAACTTGATATGATAAAAAACAGCGTCACAACATATTTTATCATTAGAAATGCGTTTTCTTTTTTGGTGTTATACAGATAACACAACGTATATGCTAATATAATAAACTGTGTCGTTGTAAAATAAACAATCATTCTATCCAGCAACATACTACCTTTGAATACATACTTTGCGCAGATACCTATTATGAACAAGTCAAAAAGGACATTGAAGAAATCGCTCTTGAAGTATTCTTTCATCTGTGGAATGAGAAAAACCACCATCGCAAAAATCAACAGTTCGAATAGATCAAAGATACCAATGCCTCGTCCTCCGCTATTGACGTATGCTTCTGCGCGATCGATGTAATCTCCGTAGCCTAACATGGCTATGAAATTGTCAAAGTAATGCAATATGGTCTGCCAACTTGTGATATGCACAGTACAAATACTGATTAATATCATGACCAGTAGCACTATAGGTTTGTTGAAAAAGCCTTTCTTACGTATCCATATGAAGTAAAGCGGAAAAAGGATGATTGCTGACTTATGAAAAGATAGTGCAAGTAAGCAACAAATCCAATATTTAAGCAGTTTGTTGTTGCAGATATATTGTATTGAGAACAGGAATATGCAGAATGCAACTATTTGTCGCATGATATTCATGAAAGTCAGCATGCAGACTCCCGTTAGAATTAGAGTCATGTATGCATATGGCAAGACTTCTTTTTGATCTTTGAATGCTTTGTCTATAAAATAAATTTGAAGAAAAGCAATCAAAGAAAAGAAAACATATACAGGTGCATTTATATAATGGCAAATATACACCAGAGTCGAAAAACCGGGTTCGAAACGTTCATATTCCAATATATCAGATAAAGAATAATCTTCTGTATATTCGTAAATAGACATGTAATTATTATAATCAATGCCTACGCCATATCGAAAACCAAATACTAACGTAAAAATAATTATAGGTAACCATTCCCAGAAGTGAGCAGACCACTCTGTGGCATGCTGAAAGCGATGGGCACAATGGCACATTATGATAGTTAATAATGTATATACTATGAATGATTGAAAAATCAGCATATTTTAACTAGTATGGCTTTTGTTGCGTACGCAATGCTATAAAGTGAACATTTTATTGTAGAGAATATATGGCACCGCCTGAGGGCAGATTTTGCACAATCATAAAACGATTGCGCGATATGTTTGTACATGAAATCCTTTTTGATATCAAAAATCCGCAGAATTTCCAGATTCCATTGCTCGACTTTTTTTGCGAGGTCAAAAGGTTCCGTATATATAGTCATTCCTTGTTCTCCCTTGCGATAAACCGAAGAAATGATATTTTCGTACCGTAACTTTCCTCGAGAAATCAGCCAACACCATTGTATAGTATCAATACTGTAGCGGCTGGCTTCATTAAAGCCGTCCAAGGCTTCTTTTCGGCGCAAAACTCCGGCTGTAGGGAAACGGCGTTTTATGATGGCTTCCTCCATGCTAACATCGTGCGATGGATCGAGATTAAATGGATATTCGGTATTACTGACGGAGTTTTGTACTAATCCGTTTTCTGCAATAGCAACATATTCCGGATGGGTCTCCAGAAAATCTACCTGTCTTTGTAGTTTTTTGGGGTCAGTCCAATAATCGTCTCCTTCGCAATAGGCTATGTATTTTGCATTTTTATATGCATCCTCCATCTTCTTGTTCGCTTCACTCCAAAGACCGTTTTGATAACAATTTTGTTCTTCAAAAATAGGTTTGATTATTTCTGGATATTTATCTGCATATTCGCGAATAATCTTTGCAGAACTATCCGTTGAACAGTCATCATGTATAACGGCAATAAAAGGGAAACTAGTTTGTTGCATAATTATCCCTTCAAAATAATCACGAAGATAAATTTCGTGGTTATAGACAAGCGTCCGGATTGCGACTATAGGTCTATTATCTCTCATATTAGTCGAAATCACTTCGTTTTCCCCATAATTTTGCGAAAGGTTCGGACTCTAAGTCCTTTTTGAACTCACTTAAAAAGTGCTTAAAGTCATATTGGGGGGCATAGCCTAATTCTTTCTTGGCATTTTCTATGTTTAACACAAATTGAGGTGAAGATGGCTTCTCCGGGCAATAAATAATCTCGGATTTTTTAGTCGTGTTGAATGTATCTGCAATTAGGCGAATTTGTTCCTCTATGGAAATAGGAAAACCACTGCCAACATTGTATATACCTCCATTCAGATTGGTACGTATGCAGCATTCAATCAATTGAACAAAATCTAAAACATAGACCATCTCTTTTTCTTGTTTTGGATTTCCCCAAACTTCTAGTGTGTTCCCTTTTATTGCCTCTTCAATAAGGAATCTAAATCCAAACCATTTTTTTTCACCATTGATGTAAACGTATGGATTTGGTTGATATGCATAAATAGTAGGCAATCGTAGGATGAAGGTTTCAAAGTCCCATTGTGCTTGATAATGTTTAAGTAGTGATACTGCTGTATTTTTTGAAATAGAATAAACGGTGTGATCACCAGTCAAAGGGAAATGCATATCTAAAGTAGCACTCAGCGGTTCTTTTGATCCAAAACGATCCACGATGTCGGCGATGGAATGGGTAAAAATGATACGGCGACATCCTATCGAACGCATATATTCTAATACATTGAGAGTTCCTGTGATAATAGAATTAATGTACGCGTAGGGATTGTATCCTTTCATGCGTGCCGGCATTGCGCCTGCAAAATCAAGAACAACATCCACGTCTTTTGGAAGTCTTTCGAAGGAGGAATAGTCACTTATATCGAAAGAATAGTATGGAATTCCATAATCCGCAAAGAAACCATTGTCGCAACTGCGATGTGCAGCTGCATAAACGGTGTATCCTTTCGCTTTTAAAGTAACAGCAGTGTACACACCGACAAGTCCTGTTGCTCCCAATATTAGTATGTTTTTGTCCTTCATAAAATCAATTATTGCAATATATATGAACGTGTTTTGTAATGTTGTTGATGAATTCTAACATTTCGGATTCTTCATCAAATCGCATTTTGAGTGTGCCGATTGCGTCATTTGCTCCATTAAAGCCGGACACTTTGTCTCCTGGCGATACCCATAAATCAATATCCACAATGTTGGCGGAGTATTGTGAATCTATTTGTAATTGTTCGAAAGTACCGTCTTTGTCTGCATGCAGGATAGCTTCAGCCCAATGACCGTTGTATGGTTTCTGCTCGATGCCTTCTACCGAATCGCCAACTGCTGCGCGTACTTGGGCGGTAATCATATCCACACCTGTTGCATAACGCAACATTTCACTCAAACGGTTTCCTCCTCCGCGTGGTGTGCACTCCATTATGTACGCTTTTCCGTTGGTGCCGATACGCGTTTCGATATTAAAGACTGATGTTTGCATTTTGAGTAGTGTTAGCAAACGTTGCAGCTCTGAAGTCAAGTAGGATTCTTGCTCTTTTGTGAATGTGGAAGGCCAACTATATGCTGCCGGAGTGTATGGATTGACGGCCTTTTCGTCAAAGCGTTGAGCGTTAAAAGAGACGAATTTTAATTCTCCGTTTAGGAGGAAACTGTCTGTATCGGAACTGCAGCCTGCTTTCTCTATGAATTCTTCCACAATCACATGTCCCGAAATGGATTTGCTGAAAGCCTCGTCTAATGCCTTTTCGTATTCTTCTATGTTGTCTATGCGTGTTACGCCTTTGCTGCCTGCTGAATCGGTTGGCTTGACAATCATTGGGAAATGAAACCACGCAGTATCGCGTTGCGCATCCGTTTTGGAAGTATATCCTTTAGCAGCGGGAACGTTAAATCCGTGTTCTGCGAGGAAATGTCGGAAATGATCTTTGTTTTGCAATATGGCAACAGAAGAGTATGGACCCATTTGTGGAAGATGCAGTTGTTCTTGTACGTATGCGGCAGAAATTACACCAGGATCCACAGCAAACGAAATAATGCCATCGATATTGTGCTCTTGTGCAGCTTGGAGCACGGCCTCTTTATCAACGATGCTTACGTTGACATATTCATCAGAGTATTTATGTGCGATGTTATCCGGAAGATAGTCTGCTGTAATGACGTAATATCCTTGTTGATGTGCAGCTTCGATGACAGGTAGCAAATAGCGCAACCCGCCGAGTAACATTATTTTCTTTTTTTTGTTCATCTTTTTATGCAATTCAGTATTCTTTCGATATCATTGTCACTTAACTCATGATGCATCGGCAGGCAAATCACCTCATTGGCAATGCGAGTGGCTACTGGCAAGTTCTCCGGCGTTGCTGAGGGTAAACCTCTGTATGTGGAGAATTCGCTGATAAGGGGATAAAAATATCTGCGTCCAAGGACATTTTGTTCTTTCATCTTAAAATACAATTCGTCACGTGTCATTCCAAATTCTTCAGCTTTGATGAAAATAGGGAAGTAACTGTAATTGTGACGTACTCCAGGCATGTCGTCAAAGAAACGCACACCGAGCACATTGCGCAATTCTTCGCGGTAAATAGTGGCGACCCGTTTACGAGCAGCAATAGCAGCATCTACATGTCTCAGGTTCAGCAAACCATATGCTGCACGCATTTCATCTACTTTGCCATTGATACCGGGGGCAACAACAGTGGTTTCATCTGCAAATCCGAAGTTTTTGAGGAAATCTATGCGTTTCTTAGTCATTTCGTCATGAATAACCATTGCTCCGCCCTCAATTGTATTATATACTTTGGTTGCATGGAATGATAGCGTTGAAATGTCCCCGGCATTTAGGATACTCTCTCTATTTACTTCGACACCAAATGCGTGTGCAGCATCATATATGACTTTTAAACCATATTTGTCGGCTATCTCCTGGATGCGTTTGGTATTGCAGGGTTTTCCGTAGCAATGTACCGGCATAATAGCCGTTGTACGCGGTGTGATCGCAGCTTCGATTCTGTCTGGATCAATGCCACACGTAGACTCTTCAATATCGACAAAAACTGGCTTAATTCCATTCCACCATAGAGAGTGAGTTGTCGCAACAAAACTATATGGTGTAGTAATTACTTCTCCGGTAATTCGCAAAGCCTGTAACGCAGTTAACAAAGGCAGTGTCCCATTTGTAAATATACTGATGTATGGGACTTTTAGGTATTTGCACAACTCAGTTTCGAGTTGCTTGTGAAATTGCCCGTTATTGGTAATCCATTTGCTATTCCAAATCTCTTTTAACATTGAGTTAAACTCATCTAAATCTGGTAACAAAGGTGAAGTTACAGTAATCTGTTTAGTATCCATAATACGTAGTTATTAGCGTTTTAGTATAGTTAAAGCAATTTGTTTGATTTGCATATACTCTTCAAGGTGTGTCCATTCGCAGACTAAGAATACTATGCCGGCACCGCATACAATCTGAATCGGTAATAAAGCGTATGGGCTTAACGGTAAGTATCCGATTAGGTACACAATCAATGCCATTCCTAGCGATAGAGCAATAGATGGGAGTAAATCACGGATCTGTTCTATAACACCATAATTCAGATAGGGTCCCGAATAATATGCGTTTAAGTAGTATGATATCCAACCAACAATCACAGAGCCTCCTAACATCCAGTATATGTCAACGAATATTCCTAATAGAAGTGGAAGAATGGCTATGCATTTTTTGATTATTTCCAATTTTAAAAATAAATCACTTCTGCCTTGAACTTGTAACATATTGAGATTAATAGAATGTAAGGGGTATAGTGCCATAGAGAAACACAATATCTGCAAATATCCTACGCATGGTAACCATTGTTCTCCAATTAATACATAGATAAATTGCTTTGCACATCCTGCCAACCCAAACATAAATACAAAGGACACGAGCATGGTTACTTTGATAACCAAACGGTATGCTCGCTTCATCCGTTCCTTATCATCTTGCATTTTACTTAACACAGGATAACTGACGCGTTGAATAATACCCGATAAATTGCGAGAGAAGATATCGGAATATAGGTGGGCCTGAGTGTATTGGCCTAGAGTGCTTGGTGTATAACATTTTCCGATAACTACCTTGTATATTTCATTCCATATTGTATTAATCAAACCGCTGACTAACAATTTCCATCCGAACTCCCACAATTCTTTGAAACGCTTGATAGAGAATTGTATTTGTGGTTTCCACTTGTTTGAAATAATGAGCAATAGAGAGTATATAAGTTGTTTTGACATCTGTTGTCCGACCAATGACCATACACCATGGTTGGTAATGGCCATAGTTATACCTACTATACCGGATACAATTGATCCTGCAAACGAGCAATATGTTATGCGTTTAAAGTCAATATCTTTTGTTAGTTTTGTGTACGGAACGATGGATAAAGCATTGAAAATGACTATAATGCTCATTACTCGAAGCAGAATAGTCAATTGCGGTTTTTCAAAGAAAAGACTAATCAAAGGCGCGCACGCGAACAAAACAGCGTACATAACAAAACTGAGAATTAAGTTTGTTATGAAAACCGTGTTGTAATCTTGTTCTATTGTGTCTTGTTTCCTGATAAGCGCACTACTCAGGCCACTATTAACAATACTTTCCGATATGACAATAAAGATTAGCAGTATACCCAATAAACCATACTCTTCAGGTGACAAAAGTCTGGCCAATATAATACCTACCAAGAATGATGTTCCTTGGTTTAGTAGACTATCGGTAAAACTCCATCCGACACCCTTTATTGTTGTATTTCGCAAACTAGAATCCGACATTATTCTTTAAAAACTCCTATTATCTTGAGCGCTTTTTTTATGCTTTTTTATTTTGACTTGTTTCCCCACAATTCTTTTATTACTACGCTTGGCCATTTCCAGTTCTGGTAAGCCAATTGTGCTATGCCCGGTGCCAAAATCAGTCCCCACATTCCCATGCCAAACGGCTTGAGAAACAGCACCAAAAGCGCAATAGTTGCAGCTCCGCTGACTAACGACGGAATAAAGAACGGAATCTTGTTGTCCGCCATGATAAATCCCGCAGAAACCGCATGATTGTGTTCTAATGCGTTTATTATCAACATAACACCTAACATTGCCATCGGTACAAAATGCGTTTGGCTCTTAATCAGGCTCAATGCCCATTCGCCCATCCATATCCATGCCAAGCCGCCTACGATGAACATCGCCCACAAACTGCCGATGCAGAGCAGATAATAGTGTTTCAGCGTTGTCAAGTCGTTCTCGGCACGGCATTGTGCCAACTTCGGCAAATACGATTGATAAAAGACTGTCGCACAACGTGCCAGTATGTCCATCACTTGCAGCGTGATACCGTAGCAGGCTACCTCGTCCAGCGTCAAAAAGGCCGAACCAATCAGAATGGCGGACTTGTTGACACAGAAACCGCCCAATTGTGTCAATCCGATTTTTACTGCATTTGGCGTGATGGCAGTCAATATCTTTTTCGGCTCTTGTGGTTCTGCTTTCTCCAAACGACTTTTCAATTCCTGTGTGAAGAATACGCGGTATGTCAGCACACGCCGTACAACGGTTGAAACCAACTGCGAAGCCACGATAGCTGTCAATCCTAGTCCTGCATATATCAGCCCGATAGCCAATCCGATATACACTGCCTGACCCAGCATGTTTATCTGTTGACTGCGTTTGACGTACCCTTTCCCGGTCAATAACGCGTCGTAATAGAACGTGTACAGGTTGTAGCAGTTGATGGCTATCAGCAGCAACCATGCAACCATTGCGTCCGTCCGGTCTCCCGAGTATTTCTGCAAGATGAAGTAGAAATACGCTGTTCCTGCAGTCTGCAACAAACCGAATACCGCCAATGCCATCCAACGATAGAATCGCTTCATGGCCAACAATGAGCCTTTCAGCAATCCGTAATCAACCTCTGCATCTGCTGTTGTGTGTGCTACGCCTTTCTTTTGTAGTGTTTTAACGCCTGAGAAGATATAACTGATGTTGCGTGCAAACGTAGGTCGAAAGCCAAAGTCAAGCAACAATACCAGCATGGTGATGGTCTGGAATATATTCCAAATACCCACCGTCTCTTGTGGCATTTTGTTCAGAATGAATGGAAGCAACAATACACCGGCACCTATCATAAAGGCCGTACCTGCATAGCTCCAAGCTATTTCTTTCTTCCCAATATGCTCAATCTTCTCAGCCATCTTCGAGCATTCAGCTATCACCCTTCAGCCATCAATCTCGACGGAATATATCTCTCGTATATACTTTCTCTTCTACGTCATCCAGACAAGTATCATAGCGGTTGGCAATAATAGCCTGACTGCGACGTTTGAACTCGTCCAAATCGTTCACCACCTGACTGCCGAAGAATGTGCTACCGTCCTCTAGTGTCGGTTCGTAGATGATTACCTGCGCACCCTTGGCTTTTACACGCTTCATGATACCCTGAATACTCGACTGACGGAAATTATCGCTGTTCGACTTCATCGTCAATCGGTACACGCCAATCACGCAACTTTTCTCTTGCGATGCATCGAAGTCGCCTTTGTGGAAATAATCGTAGTAGCCTGCCTTGGACAGTACGCGGTCTGCAATAAAGTCCTTGCGTGTGCGGTTACTCTCTACAATCGCTTCAATCAGATTTTCCGGCACGTCCTGATAGTTGGCAAGCAACTGCTTTGTGTCTTTTGGCAAACAATAACCGCCGTAGCCGAACGAAGG
>JAEEHO010000152.1 GCA_016280845.1 Paludibacteraceae bacterium
CACGCCGTCCTACAGAGCGAGGCAAAGAGTTGACTCATGCCTTGGTGCGCGAGTTGAGTCAACGACTTGACCACGTGACCATCGTTAGCGGCGGAGCTTATGGTATTGATATCACGGCTCATCGTGCAGCTATCGAGTTCGGCGTGCCTACCATCATCATCCCTGCGCACGGACTGGACCGCATCTACCCTATTCAGCATCGTCAGGACGCCATTGCTGCGTTGGAGAACGGAGGTCTGCTGACCGAACATGTATCCGGCACCGACCCAATGGCACCCTATTTCATCCAGCGCAATCGTATCATAGCCGGACTGGCGGATGCTGTTGTGGTGGTTGAATCCAAAGAGAAAGGCGGAAGTCTGAATACCGCAAGCATGGCACGCGACTACGACCGCGAACTCTTCGCTTTCCCCGGACGCCCGCAGGACGAAACCGCACGCGGTTGCAACGACCTTATTCGCCGCCAGGAAGCCCATCTCATCTATGGAGCCGACGAACTGATTGCCGATATGGGATGGACCACCCGACAAAACAAAAGCCAGGGCATACAAACGCAACTGATAGGTCTGAACAGTGATTTGTCCGACCGCCAACAACTGCTGTTGCAGAAACTGCAAGAGGCGGAGGAAGGAATGCATATCAATCTGATGGTCATGGAGACCGGACTCAACTACGGCGATGTGGCGAGCGACCTTGTCATGCTTGAGTTGGACGGACTCGTCAAATCTCTTCCCGGAGGCATCTACCGCTTCGCGCGATAAATCTTTTTTGTCTATTCAGGTCAAGAAGTAACCGCACTTTTATTTATTTCTGCACTTTTATTTGCACATGTCAAAAAAAAGCAGTAATTTTGCAGGCTGAAAGCGGATGAAGGCTTTCGGACAAATACAGTAATAAAAATAATATACGTATATATGAAAGGTTTTCTTAAGTATCTGGGAGTTATTCTCCTGTTGTTGGGCGTAGCATGCCTGGTTGTGTACAAATATGCACTTCAGGATAACTCTATCCTCATCACCGGCATTGCGCTGGAGGTATTAGGTATTCTGGCTTACATCTTTATCAACAAAAAGTTGGACTAACAGATGAGTGTCCCCGAAGAAGTTAAGTATCACTTGACGGGCATGTACCAGGACTGGTTTCTGGACTATGCGTCGTATGTGATACTCGAGCGTGCCGTGCCGGCTATTGAAGACGGATTGAAACCTGTTCAGCGTCGTATACTCCATGCCATGAAGTGCGTGGATGACGGGAAGATGAACAAGGTGGCAAATATCGTCGGTCAGACTATGCAGTATCACCCTCACGGTGATGCCAGTATCGGCGATGCGCTCGTTCAGTTGGGACAGAAAGATCTGCTGATCGATTGTCAGGGAAACTGGGGTAATATACTCACCGGCGACGGCGCAGCTGCTCCCCGTTATATCGAGGCACGCCTGAGCAAGTTCGCCCTGGAGGCGGTCTTCAATCCGAAGACTACCCACTGGATGAAGAGTTATGACGGACGCAAGAACGAACCGATTCACCTGCCCGTCAAGTTCCCGCTGCTCTTGGCGCAAGGCGTCGAGGGTATTGCCGTAGGTCTGAACTCCAAGATTCTGCCGCACAACTTCTGCGAGTTGTGTGACGCCTCGCTGGCATACCTGCGCGGACAGGAGTTCAATCTCTATCCGGATTTCCCGACAGGCGGTGTATTGGACGTGACGCGCTACAACGACGGCGAACGCGGCGGACAGGTCAAGATACGTGCCCGCATACAGAAGGCCGACGACAACCGCACGCTCATCATCACCGAGATTCCATACGGCACCACAACGGCCAAGATCATCGAGACCATCCTGCGTGCCAACCAAAAGGGCAAAATCAAAATCAAAAAGATTGACGACTTCACCGCCGACAGCGCACGTATCGTAGTGCAACTGGCTCCGGGTTCGTCGTCCGACAAGGCTATAGACGCACTCTATGCGTTCACCGACTGCGAAGTCAACATCAGCCCTAACTGCTGCGTAGTGGAGAACAAGAAACCTATCTTCACCTCCGTCAGCAATCTGCTCCGTCTCTCCACCGAGAACACCAAGTCGCTGCTCAAGTGGGAACTGGAGATAGAGAAGGGCGAACTGGAAGAGAAATATTTCTATACCTCGCTGGAGAAGATCTTCATCGAGAACCGCATCTATAAGCAGGAAGGCTATGAGAACGCGCCTAACAAAGACAAGTTGATTGCGTTCGTGGACGAAGCACTCACGCCGTTCAAGCCCAAACTGATCCGTGAGGTGCGTCCGGAGGATATAGAGAAACTATTCGAGATCCGCATGATCCGTATCACCAAGTTCGACTCCAAGAAGGCAGACGAACTGATGAAGGATCTAGAGAAGAAGATCAAAGCCTGCATCAAGAACCTCAACCACCTGACCGACTACACTATCGCGTGGTTTGAGATGCTCAAGGAGAAATACGGCGCAGCCTATCCGCGTCGCACCGAGGTGCGTAACTTCGGCGCCATCAACGTCAAGGCCGTTGTCGAGAGCAACGAGAAACTCTATATCAACCGCGAGGAAGGATTTATCGGTACGGCGCTCAAGAAGGACGAGTTTCTCTTCAACTGCTCCGATATCGACGATATCATCGTCTTCCACAAAGACGGTAAATACAAGGTGTGCAAGGTGGCAGACAAACTGTTCATCGGCACCGATGTGCTCCATATCGCTATCTTCAAGCGCGGCGACGACCGTACCGTTTACAACGTCGTTTACCGCGATGGCAAGAAGGGCGTCTATTTCATGAAGCGCTTCAACGTCACGGGCGTTACGCGTGACAAGGAGTACGACCTCACCCAAGGCAAACCGGGTTCGCGCGTGGTCTATTTCACCGCCAACCCTAACGGCGAGGCAGAGGTGATCCGCGTGGCACTCAAGCCTGCGCTCCACCTCAAGAAACTGGAGGTTTGCAAGGACCTCAGCGAACTGGCAGTCAAGGCACGTACCGCACGCGGCAATGTGCTCACCAAATACGATGTCAAGTCCATCACTCTCAAGCAGAAAGGTCACTCCACCCTGGGCGGACGCAAGGTGTGGTTCGATCCCGATGTGCTGCGCGTCAACTACGACGAGCACGGTATCTATCTGGGCGAGTTCTGGGACGAAGACCGCATCCTCGTTCTGACAAAGGACGGCACCTATTACACTACCACCTTTGACCTCACCGCGCATTTCGGCGAGAATATCCTGCGTATCGAGAAACTCGATCCGGACAAAGTGTGGTCGCTCATCCAGTGGAACGGCGAACTGAAGTACTACTACGGCAAGCGTTTCCGCTTCGACGACGCCAATGCGAAGGTACAGTCCTTCCTCGGCGAAGACAGCGACTCGCGCATGGTGGTTATCAGCGACCGCGCAGAGGCTACATTCCATGTGGTCTTCAAGGACGAGAAACGCGAACCGCTCGATATACTCATGGCAGACTTCATCGACGAGAAATCGCCGCAAGCCAAGGGTAAGCGTATAACTACGCTGGAGGTGGCTAAGATAGAGGATATCACGCCGGAGCCCGAACCCGAACCCGAAGAACCGGAAGAACCGGAGACAGACGATCCGGAGATGGATAATCCGGAGATGGACGAGGAGAGCAATGAGCAAGAAGCGGACAATGAGCAGTCTATCGATGTGGAAGGTGTTCCTATGACCATCGAGAAGCCCGAAGACCCGCAGCAATTGGATCTGTTTTAAGCGGCCATGAGCAATCAATCGTTACAAATCATTCTCGGAAGCAATTCTCCGCGCCGCCGCGAGTTGCTGGCCGGCCTGGGTGTCGCGTTCTCAGCCATCTCGATTGACGCAGACGAGACATATCCTGCGGACCTGCAAGCCGGCGATATTCCTATGTATATATCGCGTGCAAAAGCGCACGCGTACGAATCGCAACTCAAAGAGAACGAGTTGCTTATAACGGCCGACACTATCGTATGGTGCGACGGACAGATGTTGGGCAAACCGCATAACGAGACCGAGGCGTTCGATATGATTCGCCTTCTGAGCGGCAAGACCCACCAGGTCTATACGGCTGTCACCTTTGCGGAGAAGAGCCATCAGACGTCAGGCGTTTCTCTGGAGACTATAGTTGACAAGACCGATGTCACTTTTGCCGAACTGTCGGACGAAGAGATCAGGCACTACGTGCAGCAATACAAGCCTTTTGACAAAGCCGGTGCGTACGGCATTCAGGAGTGGATAGGATATATGGGCTGCACGCAACTGGAGGGTTCGTACTTCAACGTGATGGGTTTTCCTACCCACTTGGTTTACAAGGAACTGAAGAAACGAGGCGTCAAATAAAGAAACACAATGATACGGTTTACGAATGATAGTATAGATATGCCTACGCTTGACGAGCGCCGCATAACGCGTTGGATACGTGCTGTGGCTGCCGACTACGGTTTCAGCGTGGGCAACATCAACTATATCTTCTGTTCGGACGAACGCGAACTGGAGGTCAATCGTGAGTTTCTCGGACATGACTACTACACCGACATCATCACTTTTGACTACTCCACCGCCAATACGCTGAACGGCGATATCTTCATCTCGCTCGATACGGTCCGTTCCAATGCAGAGACGGTGGGATGCTCGTTTGAGAACGAACTGAACCGTATTCTCATACATGGTGTCTTGCACCTGACCGGTCAGGGGGACAAGACCCCCGAGACCAAAGCGGAAATGACTCGCAAAGAAGACTTGGCACTCGCCAAATTATCATAATTATTAACCAACGCACTACTATGTTTACACTTCTTTCCTTACCCTACGCGCCGGAGGCGCTGGAGCCGGCTATCAGCCGCGAGACCATCGAGTACCACCATGGCAAGCACCTGCAGACCTACGTGGACAATCTGAACAAACTCATTGCCGGCACGGAATTTGAATCTATGCCGTTGGAAGAGATCGTCTGCAAGTCGCAAGGCGGTATCTTCAACAACGCCGGACAGATACTCAACCACAATCTCTATTTCTCGCAGTTCATCGGCGCTTCGGCAGCATCTCAGCCGTCGGGCAAACTGCTCCAAGCCATCAACCGCGATTTCGGTTCGTTGGATGCCTTCAAGGCCGAGTTTGAGCAGAAGGGCACCACGCTCTTCGGTTCGGGATGGGTGTGGCTGTCGGCGGACAAGGACGGCAAACTGGTTATCACGCAGGAGCCTAACGCCGCCAATCCTGTCACGAAGGGTCTGCGTCCGTTGCTGACCATGGATGTGTGGGAACATGCCTACTATATCGACTATCGCAATCGCCGTGC
>JAEEHO010000153.1 GCA_016280845.1 Paludibacteraceae bacterium
ACTGTGTTCAACACGAACTGCATAAACGGGTTGCTCGTACTCTGTGCAGCTTTGCCGTTGCAACCTATACGCGGTGTGTGGAGGCAGAGAATGTTGTGTTGCTGCCGAGTATTTTCTCCAAGGTCGCAACCTGCACGCGGTACGTGGAGACAAAGGTTATAAAAATCAAGATGAGGACTGGGTTTTGGTCGCAACCCACACGCAGTGCGTGAAGACAAAGATCAAGATGAACAAGTATCGTAGGGGCGTCGCCAAGCGGCAAGGCAACGGACTTTGGCTCCGTTATTCGCTGGTTCAAATCCAGCCGCCCCCGCCAAAACACAAAACAGAAGGAGAGACATTGTGAAAAAAGCTACTACACCAACCTGCTGCCTTACTTTGCCGTTGATTACGGAAAAGTGGCAGAGTGATAAACTCAACAAGAGATTCGAAATCGCAAGGCAGATATATAACTCATTACTTGGTCATGAGCTGAGTATATATCATGAATTGCAGAAAAGCGATGAGTATGCGGAAGTACAGTCGCAGATAGACAGCATTTTAAAGCAGGACCAGGAGCTGCGCGACTCTGCCGCTTTGAAAAAGCTGTTCCAAGAAAGAGGCGTATTACTGAAAAATGCCGGACTTACCGAGTACGGCATGATGAACGAAATGAAGAACTTCTATAAGCACTTCAACGACAATATAGGTTCTTCGGTAGCGGTACACTGTATAGCCTCTCAGGTCTGGACTGCATTCGATAAACTGTTCTACGGCGACGGAAAGAAAGTGCGGTTTAAGCGCCGTGGCGACATACGCAGCTTGAAAGGCGGAGCCATCACAGGCAAAAGCGGCGGCACAGAAATCATGTTCAAGGGAACATATATTGAGTGGAAAGGACTCGTGCTGCGCATCAAGCTTGACCCCGATAATGCGTATGAATCCGATATGCTGCAACGCCATGTGAAATACTGCCGCATTGTAAAAGAGCCGGGAAAGAACAAGGACCACTGGTACGTACAGCTGATGCTGGAAGGAATACCTGCGGTTAAGTACGATCCCGAGACTGGTGAAGTTCTGCATTCCACGGGAAGAGGAAACGTAGGTATAGTCGTCGGAACGCAGCTTATTGCGTGCGTTTCGGAGAACGATATCACTATCAGAGAAATGGCTGATAAGGTGCAGGATATAGAAAAGCAGAAAGCGGCAATACAGAGAAAAATGGACAGAAGCAGAAGAACACTGAATCCAAATAACTATAACGAGAATGGAACCATCAAAAAAGGAGCTCACAAGTGGATTAAGTCCAAGCGCTACATTCTGCTTCAAAAGGAACTCGCATACGTGCAGCATCAACAGGCAGATGTGAGAAAACGCCAGCACACGGAAATGGCAAACGAAATCATTGCTATGGGCGACAGGTTTATCACCAAAGACATACAGTGGGGTGAATATGCTCGAAAGAAGACCGAAACGACGGTCAACGAGAAGACTGGGCAGCCCAAGAGTAAAAAGTCCTACGGCAAGGTAATAGCCAACAAAGCGCCGGCAATGCTTACCGGCATTATCAATCAGAAGCTGGTATCTCGCGGACTGGCAGGCATACATAAAGTGCCGACCGACGTAAAGATAAATCAGTTCAATCACATTACCGGCGAGTATACCAAGGACGACCCAAAGGTCAAGTGGCTGGTAATGCCGGACGGCAAGCGTATCTATAAGCGTATATATCAGGCATTCCTTTTGCAGCATGTAAAAGAGGATGACAGTCTTGATATAGAAGGACTTGCCCGTGATTACGATAAATTCCTGACCATGCACGACGAACTGATGTGCAGATTGCAGGCTGAAGGAAAAAAGTATCCCGGCTTTGACCCCAAGGAATGGTCTGAGCCGACTGTCCAAGGCCAAAGCGCTTGAGCTTTCCTGTTCACGGCTCAAACACTAATATAAACAAAATCATAATAACAAATCAGAAAGGAAAAATAAAACTATGCAGTCAATCATTATACTCGACCATCAGAGTGCCATCATCGTAGACAAGGAAAAGGAAGCTCTGGCTCGTGAGCTGATCAAGCATTTCAGCGCGACGTGGCGTGAAAAGGCCGCACAGAAGAAGATTGCCGACGCTACCGCCCTCGTATCCGAGACATTCAAGATGCTGAAAATCGACCATGAAGTTCATGAGGGCGTAAACGACGTTATCAGAATGAACATTCTGACAGACGGCAGCAACACGCCCGAAAAAGCCAACGACGTAACGCCTGATGTACAGGCAGAAGAGTTTGACCCCGATGCGGACGGTGACGAAAACGGCGGTGACGAATGAGCATAGAAACGTTGAACGTCTACGTCGGCCAGTGCATTGCGCCTGTATATAGGGACGAAACCGGAAAGCCCGGCATTGGTGCTAAGTATAGCTATATCATAACGAACAGCGACCTGACACGCAGTGACCCCGCCGAAAAAGCTGAAATAATAGGCAAGGCTGTACAGTATTCGAGAAAAACGGAAAGTTTCAGAGACCTCGCCATAGAAGCAATCTGCGATGTCCTGCGAACGCTTCTGTATGAATACCATTATCACAATTCTGTACATATTTATACTGATGTATCAAGCGTCGCTGAAATGTGGAAGAACGAAGAAAGCAGCTACCTTGCAAGCGAATTTGCGGAAGTAGAGGTACATCACCTCAATTACGATGAAAACCGAGCCGCTGAGGAGCTGTGCAACTCTGAAACATATCTGCACATGCCGACTGGTGTATACATGGATATGTTGAACACAATCCAGTGCGGCATAAACAGTACTTCCAAAAACAACCAGTCAGAGGATAAACAGCCTGCAAAGGCACACAATTCCGATGCAGAGGAAGCAAAGCTTGGCAAAGTTGATACTCCCGCCGCTCACGCAGCGAAATCTCCCGCAAATGCGGGTAAAAACAGCAAGAGCAGCACAATTCACGTCTACACGGACGGTGCGTGTTCGGGCAACCCCGGCCCCGGCGGATGGGCATACCTTATCAAAAGAGACAACGAGACGGTATGTGAAGCTGCGGGCGGAGATTGCGGTACTACCAATAACCGCATGGAGCTGACGGCAGCGATTCAGGCTCTTGAGACGCTGCGTAACGAGCCGAAGACTACTGCCATCAGCCTGTACAGTGACTCTAAATATCTCGTGGACGGAATCACCTTAGGCTGGGCAAAATCATGGAAGGAAAACGGCTGGCGTAATAAGCAGAATAAGCCTGCGAAGAATGCGGATTTGTGGAACAAACTCCTCGACCTCACAGCCAAATTAAATGTCCAGTATATATGGATCAAGGGCCATGCGGACAACGCGTACAACGAACGCTGTGATGCTATGGCGGTGCGCCAAATCAAGCGCTTTGCATAATGCACGGAAGGAGAAAAAACAGGTGAAGATAATCACTGTAGCCAATCAAAAGGGCGGAGTAGCTAAGACAACGACAGCGTTGACGACGGCAGCCATACTTGCACGCAGAGGATACAGAACACTCGCTATAGACCTCGATGCGCAGGCCAATCTCACCCGCAACAGCGGTCATGAAGAAAGCGAAAACGGAGCTTACAGAATGATAAAGGAGCTGCTTCCGCTGGGAGATTGCACAATAACAGGAACCGCGCTCTGCGATATCGTACCCGGCAACATTTCTCTTGCATCCCTTGAGCAGGAAATGAGCGGGCAGATGGGCAGAGAATTCAGACTCCGTAAAATCATCGAAAAGAGCGGAGCGGATAAGCGCTACGACTACATAGTTATCGACACGCCGCCGACGCTCGGCATTATGACGGTCAACGCGCTCGTGGCAGCCAACTACGTCATCATTCCTACTATGGCTGATATAAACGCCATACAGGGCATACAACAGCTTGGCGACATCATCAACAAAGGTGTTCGCGAAGACTACAACTCCGAATTGCAGATACTCGGCATATTACTCACAAGATATGATGCAAGGCTCAATATAAGCAAAGCAATCAAAGCCATATCTGAGCTTGCAGCGGATGCACTCAATACAAGGCTGTTCAAGACCGCTATCCGTGCGAGTACGACTGTCGCGGAAGCAAGCTATGCGTCCAAGCCCATTTGTGAATATAAGGAGCACTCCACCGTAGCTCAGGACTACGAAAACTTCGTAGACGAGCTGCTGGCGACAGTTAAGGAAGGGGAGAGGTAAGAGATGAATAAGAACAGTCCTTCCCCCAGCGAGGTCTTCAACAACATGTTCGGAAGCAGTGAAAAAGCAGAGAACAATGCTGTCTCCGGTAAAGACAAAACATCGGCAGTAAAGCCGCAGCCCGTTCAGGACGATTATGACCGCAAAAAGCCGGTCAGTACGCGAGTTTATCTGACTCCCGAGATACTGACAGCTCTGAAGCTGAAATGCGTTTACGACGGCAAAAACATGTCCTATCATGCCCGTAAAGCGCTGTGCGAATACCTCGGCATTGAATTCGTCGAGTAAGGGACAGAAATGCAAAGGAAAGGCGTGAGAGATTATAAGCACGTTATTTCTGCTGTTGCTGCCTCCACTGATATACGGCGCGATAATTGATTATCGCAAAAGGGAAATCCCTAATATTGTGCCGTTGCTGATATGTGGTATAGGCATAATAGATTCTGCGGACTGCCCGGAAGTTCTGCTCAGACGATTCGTTGTAGCAGCAATCATTCTCGGCTCATACATGGTGGCGTCGGGAGTGGAGGGCATGGCTCGGATGGGTGGCGGAGATATTAAGCTAATGGCTGCTATGACAATAGCTTTGGGTGTTTTCGCCACGGCGATAGTAGTGTTTTTCACCGGATTGGCAGCAGTCGTCGTAAGCATGATCAAGTACCGAGGGATAAGTAAGCTGAAAGAGGCAGAGATACCTATGTGTACTTTCGTATTGCCCGCGTATGTAATAACGTATGCAATGGCGATGCTGTTACCAAAATAAAAAAACATACCGGTGCAATTCGACAACTTAACAAGTGGCAGCGTTCTTCGGAGCGCTGCCATTTTTTGTATAACAAATCGGTTAGTCTTGACAAAACACAGAAATTGTGGTATAATATAAGTGTCCTTAAAAAGGGGACGGTTGATTGTCCAACCGAGGCTGCCGGTCATGGCGTCTGTGGCGTTGCTACGGGGGCTCGGCAGCAAAAGAACACAGGAAAACAGTCAGTGCCGTTTTATGGAGAAGCTGTCTACTGTGTTCAACACGAACTGCATAAACGGGTTGCTCGTACTTTGTGCAGCTTTGCCGTTGCAACCTACACACGGTGCGTGGAGGCAGAGAGAATGGCCTTTAGAGAGTATTGGCCCGCCGTCGTCGCAACCTACAAGTGGTACGTGGAGGCAAAGAAAGGAAAGTTTGCCCGTATCGAGCTTTGCAATCAGTCGCAACCTACACGCGGTGCTAAGATGTAGTCAGCATCGAACCATACACATCAAAAGCTTGTTATTTACACAGAAAGTGGTATAATACAATCAGAAAAATTGAAAGGAGCAATTACACATTGAAAAACAGCAAATACAAATATAAGATTATTGCCTTCGCACTTGCAATAGCCATCTGCCTGTCTTTTGGCGCAAATGCCTTTGCAGCGGAACCCGGCACAATGGTCACACAGAGCACAGACAAGCTCGAAGTCCGCGTTAACGGACATCTTACACAATTCCCGGATGCACAGCCTTACATAGATGAGAACAGCAGAACTCTCATCCCGCTGCGCTTCGTCACCGAAGCTCTCGGCGCTGACGTAAGCTGGAATCA
>JAEEHO010000154.1 GCA_016280845.1 Paludibacteraceae bacterium
GGGCTAGGCAGCAGTGATCATCAGACCGCATTGCCGCGCCTGTGCATATTTGTTATAATTTATGCCGTGAGAGTAATAGAGCGGCATATTGAAAGAGGAAACCGCTGCGGTTTTAGACGAACGAGGCAGTGTGGCTCCGTTAGTCTACAATTTCCAGTAGTTTTAATGAAACTGCATCTCCCAGGGCGCAATGGCGAGGCCAACAACTTCTTCAGGAACGGCGAGACCGCGCTTCTTGCGAAGGACGGCGACTACGCGCCGCTGTTGCTCCGCCTTGCCAACGACCCCGCGCTCTGCCGGCGCATTGCGGACAACGCCGCCCGGGACATTCCCGTCTTCAGCTGGCGCGAGATCGCCGAACAGTTCGACGGCTACTTCCGCAGCGTCATGAAATGAAAAGCGGCAGTTCGGCTGTCATCAGGCGGTATCGCCGCTTCAAGCATTGGGACTACGAGAAGGGCGCATCGCTTTTCATTACCATCGCGACGGAGCCTAGGAGGCCGGCCTTTGGCTTGGTTGAAAGAGGCAGGGTGTCGCTTTCGCCGCTTGGCGAGGTCGTGGCCGATGCCCTGGCGTCTATTCCAAGGCTGAACCATGGCGTCAGGCTCTATGGCAGCGTAGTCATGCCAGATCACATTCACTTCAACTGCAGCTTGTCGCCGGGGCTGAAGGAGCCGCTGAAGGTCTTGGGTGGTGCGGTAAGGCGTTTCAAGAACTATACGACGGCTATGGCCAAACGTAGTTTGGCCGTCGAAGCTGACGGCCAGTCGCCCAGTAGCCAAGTTGGCCGAACTGCGTTCGGCCAGACAAAGCTCTGGCAGCAGGGCTATCACGACTATCTCCTTGTATCGCGCCAGATGATAGACTCGACCGAGCGCTACATCGCCTATAACCCGCAGAAGTGGGAGTTGATGCACGGTAAAGGCTCACTTCGCATAGAAGAGCCCTTGTCTTCGCCGCGCCTTGACGTCGGCGATTACTGGAAAGGAGTCGGAAACGTCGCGCTGCTCGCACCCGAGGAGAGGCTTGTCTCGCTACGCGTATCGCGCGAAGTCGTTGAACCGCGTGAGCTGGCGCGTCTGCTTGCGAAGATGGAGTCGGCGGCGGAGAATGGCTGGGTGATTGTAAGCGGCTTCATCTCGAAGGGCGAACAGGCGGTTCGCGACATGCTATGCCGCAAAAAAGGGGCGAAGTTCGTTAGGGTAAGGCCGTCGTGCATACCCAATTCGACGTATAGGCCTGAGAGCGTCTACATCGACGCCTTTTCCGAGAACCGGTATCTGGAAATCGGCAGAGGCAACGACGAGGTTGCGTTCGGTCGCAGTGCCTGCCTTGACCTCAACGCCGAGATCATAGACATCGCGATTTCCGGCGAAGGCATGGCGCTCTATTGGAAACCCTCCGGCCCGCAAGTGCTGGCAAAGGGCGAATAGCCGCATTGCGCTGAGGCGACGGAAAATAGTATAATACACGAAGGATGATCAAACTTCCGAAGACAGAATCAAAGACGGTCGAGTTCAAGAAGTCGTTCAATCAGGACGTGATTGAGTCTCTTGTTGCATTTGCCAATGCTGACGGTGGCGATGTATATGTCGGCATCCGCGATGATGGCATGGTGATTGGCGCGGAGCTGGCTAAAGAGTCTGAGACGGCCTGGGTAAACGAGATAAAGAGCAAGACCGCACCGGCCATAGTGCCTGAAACGGATCGTTTCATTGTAAAGGGAAAGAATGTTGTTCGTCTGCACATTTCGGCCCTTCCAGTCAAGCCTACGTCGGTGCAGGGACGCTATTACATCCGCAAGGGCAAGTCGAACCATCTAATGACCATTGCCGAGCTGAGCGATGTCTATTTGAAGTCTACGTCTTCCAGCTGGGATGCGATGGCGAGCGAGCGGACGCTGGAAGATATATCTCTTGAGAAGATCGCGGTGTTTGCGCGGCTCATGAATCCGGAGAGTCCAGACGACCCTATGCGCGTTCTGCGAAAGCTCTCGCTTGTGAAGGGTGGACGACCGACGAATGCCTGCTATCTTGCGTTCGCAGGGGACTACTGTGCCGAGTCGTTGTTCATGATTGGACGCTTCAAAGACGCCGCGACAATCATTGATTCCGATGCTTTTAATTGTGATTTGCTTGGAGAAGTTGATTCGGTGATGTCTTTCATAATGCGACATCTTATGAAGGGATTTGCCATAGCTGGCAAACCCGCGCACAGTGTTGTTTATGATTATCCCATCGACGCCATCCGAGAACTTCTTCTTAACATGCTTGTGCATCGTGATTATCGTGCTCTTGGACAAAACACGATTAAGATATTTGACGACCGCATGGAGTTTTCCAATCCTGGCGGATTGCCAGATGGCTTGACGGTAGAAGAGCTTGTTTCTGACAGGTATAGATCGACTCCACGCAATCCCGGCATCGCAGAACTATTCCGCCATGCAGGGCTTGTGGAGCAGTATGGATCCGGCATTCAGAGGGTGATTGGGGAGTGCAGAGCGCATGGAAGAGTGTCTGTGGAATTCGAGAACCATGATACATGGTTCAAGGCCGTGTTGCGCAAAGCAGATGGCGGGACTCGCGTAAAGGCCTCAACCAACGGCACATTAAACGGCACATTAAACGGCACATTAATTGGCACATTAAATCAGACGGACAGGAAGGTGCTCGATTTCATCGCCAACAACGAAGGTTGTCGTGCGTCGGCAATCATAGCGGCGTTGTCGATTCCGAGAGACACATTGAACAAGGTGATCAGACGACTTGTCGCCGACGAGCTTGTCGAACGGAAGGGGAGTAAAAAGACAGGCGGATACTATGCGAGTGGCTATCTTCGCCGCATAGGCCCAGCCAAGGGCGGGCATAGGGAGATTGTAGGAGAGTGAACAAAGGAAGACCCATGGTGCGGATGGCAATGCGGTTGGCGCAGTTCGTCAATCGCAAGGTCTTGGTGAGCCAGAAACTGAAAGCGTGTGTGCCATTTCGAGAGTGTCTGTTTCATGCGCTTACGCCTCCACTGGATAACTCCGAAGTTGCAAGACTTGCAAAGGAATTCAAGACCAACATTGTCTCGGAGTGCGTTCGCAAGCTTATTGCGAGTGGCAATCCCAATATAGACTTCTACGTGTTGCTCGTTAGATCGATGGGCGACATAATGGCATGCGAGCCAATAACAAGATACTTGAAGGGCATTGCACCGCAGTGCAGAATACACTGGATTTTGTTCTCTCGATATCGTGGCGCTGTGGAAACAAACCCATTAATTGACGAAATTATAGGGCGAATAACAGCATTGCGCTGAGGCGGCGGGAACAAACGAAATACCGCAAATATCTCGCTTGAGCCATGTCCTTAACCTCAGCAATGATTGCACCGCCAAGTTCCACTAAAAACTCCGAATGGACAAAAACGTTTAAAACATTGCCATTTTCGGCGAAGGCAGAAGTTGTCTATTTGTTGTATACTGATGGCGTTAGAAAAATAATTTCTGTGTTCTTCCGCAGCGATGATATCAGCTTTGTGTAGAACATATTACGTTCGTGAACTTGACTGGGAGATATGGGGTGTCGCATGGATTTGTCAAAATAATTCTCGTTCATATCCATGCTAAAACCGTCAAAGCCTGCAAGAAGAATTTGATTTGCGCCTACGGAGGACAGTAATTGAAGTGCGATTACTGCTGAAGAGTCGGCTGTTTTCCCTTGTTTAAGGACCCAGTGGTTGTAACTTAATATAAGAACATCTTTGCATTTGCAGTCTTTCGCCAAGCGGGATGTTATTATAACTTTGCTCTGGCTTTTGCAGGCTGAATCGAGCAGTTCGGCACGTGTCACAAGGCGGAAGTCGGTGTTGAACTCAAAATTGTTAAGAGAAAATGATACAACGTTGTCCTTTGAAGCAGTGTCTTGTATCACGGAAGAATAATCCCGTATTGATTTTCCTGGCGCTATCACTAAGACTGTCTTGCCTTTTATGACTTGTTCGATTTGTTCTACCACTTTAGTGTCGTCAATTTCGGATTCTCTACGGAATTTAGTATATAACTCTTCTGCGTATTCTTCATCAAAAGAAATTGCTTTAGCGTCAGATATCTGACCAAGCAATTCCCCGACCTGTTCAAGAGGAAGCATTTGTTTCGCGTAGAAATATGATGCGTAACTTGGAGTGCAATGATGTAGTGAAGAAAGAAAGAACTCTGGAGAGTAACCCCAAGGAGTTTCCTGTTGCAAGACCTTTATGACTCTGTCAATTAGAGATAGTAAGGATGGTATGGCATATCCTCTGCCCATTCCAATGAGATTCATGTGGTCAAGCAATAGTTCTGTGCATAAATTTCCAGCGCCCTTGCCCATGCCCATTACAGATGCGTCGATTATTAAATCATGGACCGTTGGCTCTTCGATGAGCTGCATGGCCAGTGAGTATGACAACTGTATGTTGTTGTGAGAATGTAATCCAATAGCCATGTTTGATGGAATGTTCGTGCCGTAAAGTTTCACTATGCGAGACAAATCACTCTTACGCATTTCACCGAATGAATCGACGATGTAAATGGCAGATGCTTCCGGAAGTTCTTGTTTGACGTCATTTGTTAAGTCCAACAACTCTTCATCGGTATAATGCAATGTCAGCATTGGCTGTACGAAAAGCTTGTACCCTTTATCAAGAATCGTGCGGCCGACCCTTAGCATGTCTTTGCGATTTTTTTTGTGAAAGGCAAGTCGAATGCCATCAATGCCAGTTTTTTCATCTCGCACAGAAAGGGCAGATGCGTCGAACTTTCCATAGTCCATCATTGCTAGATAGGTAACCCCAGCCTTCTTTTGCGGTAATATGTTGCTACTTAGTACTTTCTCGTTTTTGTATTTTGTTCGGCCGCTCATAGAGCCTTTACAGTCGTCGAGATATCCAAGCTCTATATAATCAACGTTTGAAGATTCAAGCGCTTTAAGGATGTTGGAAATGTAGTTATCTCCGAAATTGAAATCATTAACGCATCCTCCGTCTCGCAAGGTTACGTCAAGCACTTTTATCGTGCGTTTTGGAGATGTGCTTTGTCCTGTCGCGTCAGTTTTTTCCCTAAGCAAGCATTCTGCTAGGGCGAAATCATCGGGGGTATTAATATCGACCGCTTCGCGATATGAGACTTCTTTGACAAAGGGTTTCAGACCAATTCGACGATGTAGTTTCAAGAAAACATCTTTAGTAAATACATAAACGCCAGATGTTTCCCGAAAAATAGGTTTTATGTCTTGGCTGCGCGGGATGTTTGCTGCGTTGAAATTCAATGGTTGTCCATCTTGCCATAGATAGTCTTGAATTTTTGTAGCGCAAAAAGCAGAATCGTGCTTGCCTGATGTTACCGAAGAGATTAACTCGTGTATTGTTTGTTGCGTAACAAATGGAGCTGTTGCATGCGCATATACATATATGTCAGCGTCGATACTGGACATGAATGATTCAAAAATCTGCGAGAAATTCGACGAAGGCAAATCAAGGTGTTCGGGGCGGGGCAAGAAGTGTATTGATTCCCCCAAATACTTTGTAACCGAGTTGTCGCTACAATAAACATAGATGTCATCAATCTCTTTGCAATCCCTCAACGAGTCCAGTTCGTATTGTAGCAGGGGTTTGTCGCCTAGTAGTTTTGTGTTTTTGCCCGGAAGTCGTTCATTGTTTAGCTTCAGCGGCATTACAGCTACAATTTTCATCTTCAGAGGTCCTTGTCCTGGTAGACATCTCTAAACAGCCCCTTAAGTCCGACAGGGTTTATGGAGACTATCTCTGTGTCGGGATAATAAAGCGACGCGAAGTCTTTGATGTATTTGTATCCATCATTGACTAGTGGATCGAGAGTGTTTTTGGTCGTCGTTCCGTAGAAATGACCGTTTGTCGAACAGTCGCATCCAACTAGGTATATGCGTTTTGGATTTGTCCACAGCGCAAACTGAAAAGCAAGAAGCGCCACGGTGCCAAAGTCGGCAAGGGGCAATGTGGAGATGTCCAAAGGATATACGTATTCCAGACCCTTTATCCAAATGAGTCTGTGAGATCGGAATCGGAGCGCATTAGCCTCAATGGCGTCCGATTCCGAGACAATCTTAAGGTCTTTCGCGCCGGAATGCAGCGCTTCGTACGTAATGCCGTAAAATTTGGTGCATGTGTCTGGGTTGTATTTGTTGAGTTCCTTGATCTCCGCTCTGGTCCAGGGCGCCGGATCATAAAAGAAGAGGTGGTCAAAACTAATTCTGGAATCCTTGAACGCTCTGTTGACCCCGATGTTTATGACATTGGGAATTGGTTTGTAGTCGTTGAGCGACGGTCCACAGGCGATA
>JAEEHO010000155.1 GCA_016280845.1 Paludibacteraceae bacterium
CGCACGTCCGATGATACTGCCGACAACGAAGATAGGTGCCATTGTTACCTTCCGATTGGCGAAGTACCGAAAAGTAACGGAGGATTGGTTGCGTCAGAACGGCATTGAGTATGGCGACCTGATTATGTTTAATGGCGCGGAACACTTGGATAAGAGCGCGGAAGCCGCAGCACGCTACAAGGCAAAGTACTACTTGGCGGCAGAATGGGCGACACTCTTTGTGGAGAGTAGTGCCAAACAAGCAGAGATGATACACAAGTTTAGTGGCAAGCAAGTCTTCTGCTATGAAAATGGAGTAATGTATGGTTAAGGTAATTGCAGTCAATAATGAAATCAAGAAACCGCTATGCGTTTTTGGTGTGGTGGATAATCAGCAAGGACATGCGATTGAAAGCGAAATGCTGCCTTGGCTGACCGAACACTATAACGTAATAGAGGTTCTGCATGACGGAACGAAGTTCGAATACCCTGCTTTGTTAGAGGCAAAGAGGGTGAGCCTTTGCTACGAAAAGCCGGTGTTATACATTCACTCGCGCGGAGCATATAACGTATGGCGTACCACAGTGCCTACACGTCGTATGTGGGAAGAGGAATTTGGCAACCAATGCGAGAAGTATCAGCAACTTGTCGATGATGCGCGTCCGACGATAGCGTGCCCGTTCGCCGACTGCGCGGGAGAACACCGCTATAACGGGTTCATAGCCAACAAAGCAGCGTGGGAGATGGCTGACATCTTGCCAAACGATGACAGGATGGTGTACGAACGCATATGGGCAGGCAAGGAAGTGCGTTTAATCGGTACGCTCATTCAGTCCGATGTCAATGACATTAAGAAAATACGAAGATACCTTTATCGAAACTTTGAATAGCATGGATATTCTTTACATTATAGGACGTGGTAGCAAGTGGAACAATAAAGAATTGCTCTACTCGCTACGCTCTATTGCCAAGAACGGCATCAACGTGGGCAGGGTGTTTGTCGCAGGATATATACCGCCATTTGTGAACCGCAAGGAAGTAATCTGCGTGCCCGTCGAAGACAAGACGGACACCAAGCACTATAACATACTCCATGCGATAGAAGAAGCCGTGGAGCGCACGGATATAGGCTGCAATGACAACGGGGATTTCTTGTATTCGTCTGACGACCATTTCTATATCAAGCCGACGGACTTCGCACAATACCCGTTCTATTGGCGTGGAGCGGATTTGCCAGCTAATCTATCGCCCGACGACAAGCACAAGAAGTATCATACCACCCTTATCAGCACACGCAAGTTATTGGAAGCGTATGATTTGCCTTTCTACCATTTTGCTTGGCACGGCAATACGCACTTTACCACGCGCCTATGGAACGATGAAGTATTCAAGCGTATGCGTAGATTGTCCTATATCATGCCGGAGGGGTGTGAGCCGACATGCCTAATGCTTAACTATTGGATTACCAGGGATGATGTGCAAATGAAGGTGCGCAGCGACATTAAACTTGGGATGTATGAGACGCGTGCTACCTTTCAAACCAAAGTGGAAGGGCGCGAGGTGTTCAGTAGCGTAGATAACATACAGTGCTCGTACATGGCTGAATACTTACAAACGAACTTCCCCGATAAATGCAAATATGAAGTATGACCATAGCAGAGTTTCACAAATTACAAAGCAAGAGCAGCAGAGGTAAGGCGGCAGCGTCAGAGCATGACCTTCAAGTCGGTTGTGTCAATGTCTTCCGTATGCTATACCCTGAATACGACCATCTACTGATGGCTATCCCTAATGGTGGTTTCCGAACGCAGAAGACAGCCGTGCTAATGAAACGAGAAGGCGTGGTGTCGGGAGTTCCTGACATGTTCCTTGCAGTACCGCGTAAGGGCTATCCTGGATTATGGATAGAAATGACGAACGGAAAGGCGGGACGAGTAAGTGATAATCAGAAGGAAATGATGTCACGGCTCACGGAGCAAGGCTACAAGTGTGTAGCATGCCGCACGTTAGATGAGTTCGTGAAGACGTTGCAAGATTATTTGTAAGATAACATAATAGCAGGGAGACAAAAAGTGCTCTCTGCCTTCTATGTCAAAGAGATTGCAAGCCGATTTGACATAGATAGAGGTGACCATAACCCACCACGACAGAGAGCAACTATGCTCCGTAGTGCGAGTTATGGTCGCTTCTTTTATATAATCAAAATAATGGCTTGCGAGTGCAAAAGTACTACTTTTTTTTGGAATGACCAAATTTTTAATGCAAAATAGTTATGAAATCAGAGATTTTAGAGCAAATCGCCACAGTAGTATCAGGCGTATGTGAGGTATCCGTGGAGCGCATACGTTCTCACAACAAAAGTGAAGACGTAGTAGATGCCCGTACAATCTTCGTTCACTATTGCCGGAAGTATGGATTAACTAACAATTCTATCATGCGCTATCTCCACCGAACGCGCACGTGCGTAGTGGATAACTACCTTGCGAATTTCTATATATATCACAAACAATCATATATGTTCCGTCTATCTTGCAGTAAAATTGCAGACAAGTTAGCAGAAATGTTTCCACCAACTACATAGTTACTATTTCTTCAAGTCACTCAATAGCAGTACTTTTGCAGCGTGATTCAAATGACTGAATTGCGCCAATCTCCGAAGGTATAAGAGGAGACTAAAAACCCATAAGTACTATGGAATCAGGAATGACATTGAGTGACTACATGACCTTGGAAAAAGTCGGTAATCGCAACAAAGGTGTAGCCAACACCGCACTTGGTTTAGGTATTGGTCTCGGTGCTGCTGCTCTTGTCGGAGTAGTAGCCGTAGGTTGGGGTCTTAACAGCGCGTCGAAGGCTCGTTCGCGTGCCGCAGAGAATCTTTCTGCTGCATACGCCGCTCGTCAGAACGATTTGCTTTCGCTCATTGCCACGGAGCGTGCAAGCCGTGAGACATGGCAGACCCGCAATCAGCCATCTATCGGTCAGTACGTGGACGTTCAGACCAACCCTGCGCTCAACGCGCAGTTGCAGGACTATGTAACTGCAATGGCAACCGCTACCGCGACCGCCAATGCGAACAGTCCGCTGAACGCTGCTATCGGAACGGATTCGTTCTTGAAGGTTCAACGCTATTCTGCACCGCAACCTTGCGGTTGTGATTCGTGCAATGGCTAACACCGAAGGGGATAAATAAGCATGTTCAAACGTGCTTATTTTCCCCGTTTTTGGTAAAATAAGCGGAAATGACCTTAAAATTTTTCTTAATATGCTATTCGGAAAGGAATATGACTACTCTATCGTTCGGACGACGAGCAAGGACGCGCTCAAACGAACGGCTCTAATCGCAAGCGGGAACGATATAAAGAAAGCGGAGGAGATATACGATTTCTTCATAAAAGACTTGCCGAACATGCCCGACTACGACCCAGTTCAGCCGACTACGTTTGAGCAGATGAAAGGCACGGCTCAACAAATATTGCAATGGGGGCAGGAGAACCAAGACCAAGTGCGTGGTGCTATCAGCCTAATCATGCAACTATTCGGCAGACAACCAATGCCGACACCAACGGAAGTACCACCACCAATCGCATAGTAGGCGCATAGTATGCTACAACCATATAACATAACATTGCACGTGTACGCGGAGAATCCGCAGGAGGCAGAAGAATTAGAGACCGCCTTGCGTGATTTCGTAGTGAGCAAGTATAACCAACGTGTATATCCCCGTGCTGCTGCCCTAACCGACATGGTGAAAAGATACGGCAACAGTCCGATAGTGAATAACTTTATACAATAAGACAATGGAAACAAGGAAACCAACCAATATTCTTGACGCGATTTTCTACGGAGTGGAGGTGACTAATCAAAACCTACTGACACTCTCGGAGAACTTCAAGGATATGTTCGACAAGATGGTAGAAATGCAGAAGCAGTTGGACGCAGTAATGGCGTTCTTCAAGCAGCCTGCACCTGAACAGCCTACGACTTCCGGCGATGATGGTGCGGTAACGGAAAGTAGGAAGTCAGATAAAATCAGTTAAGTTATGAACAAGATTCAGCCGCCAATCATCACGTTCACACCTTCGCTCGGAAGTACCGCAACTCCGTTCAGCGGAATCGTGAACATTACGCAGCGTTTGTGTTTCAAGTCGTGTGTAGGCAGTAATCCCGTCTTTGCGCCACAGTTCTCGGTACGTAACATTGCCAATGTCGGCAAAGGAGTGTACGCGTTTACCCTGCATTGTGAGGGTATCATCTCGTATGTGCCATGCGAAGGCGGTTGCTGCTGCACCAAACAACAACCGATTGTAGGTGACGTTGTAATCAGCATTGCATCGGACACCGCGCCAACCATTGAGATTGAGCCAGGCGCAAGCATCAATGCGTTGGATGCAACTCCATGTCAATCATGCAGCCGCACCTTCGTAAGTGACACGCCGCTATCAATCAACGTAACCACAACGGCAGGAGCGTGATGATGGTGGGAGTAGCAATACTGCTGATGTTGGCTGCCACAACGGCAGTTCACATGGGTTTGCCGCAGGCGGTTGCACGTATCGTCTCAAAGGTGCTATCGTGCCACAAGTGTCTGACTTTTTGGACTACGCTTGTAGGCTTACTGCTTGCCGGATGTCAGCCGAAGTACGCAGTATTGCTCTCCCTTTTGGCAGCATACGTGAGCAATTGGTATGCCATTGTGCTCATATTGTTGAATCGCTTATATGAAAGATTATGGGAAAGAGCAAACAAAAACAAGTAAACTCACCGAAACCGGCGGGTTTAGTGGTGCCGGAAGTTCCGACAATCCGCAAGCAAACACCGCTTATCGCGGCTTCGTATAAACCGATTCCAAGGTTCAGGAGCGGATGTAAATTCTGCTAATCGGATATGAATCGGATATGAATCGGATATTAGTAGGATATAAATAGGATATTGGTAGGATATTTTTAGGATAAAATCCGAATATGAATCCGAATATAAATCCGAATATTGTCCGAATACGGAGAGAACAAAAACCGAATATAAACCGAATAAGTTATGGATTACAAGAAAATGATTAAGTCTTTCGCGGATGCGGGTGGAGACGAAAGAAAAATGTGGTCTTCGGTGGACGTTACTGCCGAGGCTATGGAATATCTCAAAGAGGTATCACCCGAAAAGTATGAGTGCGTAATGCGCAAGTTATCAGAGGCACTCTATGGTAAGCACTACGACGAGGAAATGGCGTACAACGACGCAGAGAAAATCTTCTACGTGGATGCTAACGGAGTGAAGCATGTAGGCGCGCATTGGTCAGTCGAAGAAATCAACGCTGCTACAAAAGACAAGACTTTCCCTAAAGGAACGACCGATTGGGACAAGTTCATTGCCTACAACGTCACTTTCTCCGACCTGAACAGTAAGTTCAATGAAGAACAAATACTATGCGCTGCCTACCTTATGTGGTTCTCTGACCCTGATTGGCACGGAACGGGTAAGATTTGGGATTACATGTCATTGAACAAGTAACTGATTACTTCTTCATTGGCTTTGCGCACACGCTCCCAGTTAAATTCGATATAGTATTTCTCTGCCGTGCTTTTGTCAGAGTGTCCGAGTGCTTTGCTAATGACTTCATGCGGAACACCTATCGAATCGGCGAAGGTTGCCCAAGTGTAGCGAGCCATGTAGAAGTATAGGTTCTCACAACCTATCCGCTTGCCTACTGCGGAGAGCCGTGTATTAAGCCTGCGCTTGAACGTGTCATAGTCGTTATGCTTATGGCAAAAGTTCAGAAAGGTATCGGGGTCGGCATATTGGTCGGCTATGGAGCGCGCAGCGTCAGGAACATGTAGGTGTATCGGCAGCGGTTCGGTATGAGCAATCTTTTGCCGGACGAAAGACACATTGCCTTTCTTGTCGGGGCGGTGGAGGTTGTAGAGGTCTATCGGGTTAATGCCGCACAAGTAGAAAGAGAGCAGGAAGAAATCTCTTGCTTTCTTTTCTTCTCCTTTTAGGTCTGCGTGAATCAGAGCAAGCATAGTGTCACGCGACAAATGCTTCTTCTCTTTGCGAGCACTCTTAATCTCGAACTTACGGAATGGGTAAAGCGCGGGGGAAACCTTGTCGGACTTGATTGCACAGTTAAAGACCGCACGGATGTTGCGCAGGACTACGCTGCGGGAGTTCATAGATAAGCCTGCATCTACTTCGAGCCACTTGTTAAAGGTGGAGATATTGCGGAAAGACAAATCTTCGAACGTGATTTCTTTGCTGCCGAAGTATCGTTGCAGTAGAGCCAATGCGTATTTATATCCTACCGCAGTCTTCTCGGAACGGCAGTTCTCTATATATGTTTCCGTCTCCGCAGTAAACGTCACAATCTCGACTTCTTTCTTCGGCTGCTCTATTATCTTCCGAAGGTCGGCAGCGGTCAGCTGTGTAATGTTACGTGTATGCTCTATCTCTTGAATAGCATCTTCATAAGAGAAGAACACTTCCTTAATACGCTCGTTTATGTGCGTGGAGTTCGGAAAGGACTTATCCACTACGCGCAGCGGGTCGCCTACGAAGTGACGCTCGGAGACAAACACGCCGGTGCTAATGGTAGTGTTGGTGTTCAGATGGTTCAGTTGGAGTTTAATCGGGAACTGACCAAGTGCGTTAGAAGAACGCTTGTCGATGATAATTTTAAGTTTTGCCATATTGTAATAGTTAGTTGCGTGGTTAATTGCGTGGTTTTTGCGTGGAATATGTACCTTATATGTACCCAATTTGCAAAAATCCACTTGATTTTCATGCTCTCCTTGACTATTTCTTATGGGCAGAAACACAAAAAAACAAAGAGATGCAATAACGCAAGTCTTTGTTTTTCAGTCACTTTCGTGATAAGTGGGCGTTTACGGATTCGAACCGCAGACCCTCTGCTTGTAAGGCAGATGCTCTAAACCAGCTGAGCTAAACGCCCGTTTTTGAGTTGTCAAAAGTCCTGCTTTTTAGCCTCGCTAGGCCTTGGTAACCTTGTCTCTCAAAACCGAGTGCAAAAGTACTGCTTTTTTTTGACATGACCAAATTTTTGGGCAAAAAAAATGCATTTTAGGTCATTTTTTTTTCAAAATCCGGTAATTGTACCATTTTTGGCCCTCATAACGGCTAAAAACAGCGTAACAGATGGTGGAAATGAGTAGTCCGACAGTCATTCCGCCGAGCACGTCCAAAGCGAAGTGTTGACTCAGATAAATACGACTATATCCACCCAAAGCAGCCAACAAAACTAAAATAATTTGCAAAAAAACGCCTATGCAAATTGTAATGTAACGTTGTTGGTCGATTTCGCAATTAGTACGCTTAACGGCAAGACTCTTGGTGGCAACGATAGACAGAGCGAAAAAGACCGCAAAAAACGATGTGGTATGTCCACTTGGGAACGAGAGCCACTGATTCATGCGCACACCTTCTACTAAAGGCAATTGCACATCGGGCATATTGGCGGCAAACCAAACAACCGGACGCGGAGCACAAACAATATGCTTCACAATCTGCGTGAACAATTCGGAGCAAGCAATGCACGCCGAGGCCAATGCTGCATTACCTACTCTACCAAAAATCAGAATCAGCACACAAATGACATACGGCAACCACTCTGCCACGTGCGTATAATATCTATATAATATATCGCGTGCGGGCGTGTGGCGGTCGCAGAGCAAGAGATGCAACTCGCCTTTAGGTATAAATACTATGGCTAAGCTTAATGCCACGATGAGCATTAGGCTTAGACCGATAAAGATACCATTGCGGCGCAACAGATTCAGTATTTGCGATTGCAGATTGTTCATTGCTTATTTGATTCGTTGCCCTAATGTGGTATAGACAGAGGCCTTACGTACAATCACCAATTTGCCGTCACGAACCTCCTTGATAGCAGAAGACTTCTGCGCCGAATTCTGTTCAATAGCCGTTTGGGTGCCATCGTTGTACGGATCACCGTAACTCTGATCGAGTTGATAGAAGTTAACCGCCTGGCCTTGCTTGTTGCCCCAGATATATTCTACCAGTTCGGGATAATCAATAAACGGATTGCGGTTACCTTGGATCTTATTGACTTCAGCAGCACGTCTCAACTCCTTTTCGCTCACAGGATCCATGCGATGCCACTCCAACAACAGGTCGCGCAGCCATGGTCGGAACTCCTGCCAACTGTCATTAGTCATTGCCACTCCCGGTTCGCCGGAAGTGAGCCAAACGAGCGAATCGCCGTAGCACGCAGCAATATAGAAGTACGCACGCGCGAAATCACCTTTGTATTGGTCTTCCGGACAGAACACGCGTGTCAAACCATAAGCAGCACCGCTACCGGTTACAAAACTGCCGTTGTTGAATGTGCTGTCACTCGGAATGCCCGGCGCATGATTAGATTTACTACGGTTTGCCGAATAATCACCCGGCACCAAATGATAGAGATCGCAGTACGCAGGATTGACCGTTCCTCCCCACCATGATTTAGGAAGCATGTGCTCAATATCAAAGTCCTTGACACTGGCTGTTGGATTCTCGGGGTTGAAATAACGATGATTATTGGAGTACATATCCAGCACCTCATTCGTCACTGTGTCGCGATCGGTGTGATAGAATGCGTCCCATGATTTCTTACTACCACTACCATACTTATATCGCTTGCCGCAGCAGATGATTGCTCCAAGATGGTTCTTGAGGGTGGAGTCTGCGGTGTTTTGCGCATACTTATAGTAATCGCCCGGCATCGGACCGACAGCCATGCCCGTTGTATCCAGATCAAAAGTAGTACCACCTTGTCCTTGCGGCTTGATAGTCAATTCGACAGGCAGTTTGCGCGTGTACCAAACGGCATCAGTGCCCGTAGCCGTAGCAATGATCGTATCCTTGTAGGTAATAGCCTTGCTCGGCGCAGCCGACATCGTTATGCTATACGCCACACTGGCTTCGCCACCGGCAGCCGGCAAGGATGTAGGAGTAAGTGCGAACTCGGATTTAGAGCCATTCATTAGCGCGAGCGATATATTGCTGTTGATATTCTTTCCCACAACCGCGAAATCGATAGCATCTTCCATCGGTTCGTCTTCACTCTCCCAAGATACGGCACCCAGATTGAGCGTAGCGTATTGCATACCCAATATTGCCTTTGCGGGATGCGGGTTCTCTGCTTCGAACTCAATCTTCTGCACGTACCAGCGGTTGTAATTGGTGGTATCAGAAGATATTGTTATTGAGTCTGTTGAGGCATTGAGTAGTAACGTATAAGGTTGTAATTGTGTACGATGTCCTTCTTGCCAGTCGAAATATTGCCCGCAAATAACAATTCCTCTTCTTATTTTACTTGTAGAAATGGAATCTTTGGCAACAAGCGATGCAGCATATACCGTTAATGAAGTAATCGTATAATTGTCATCCAAGCCTATTGTCAATTCGCCTTTGAGACTGGTAGTTCCTCCTTTGATTCCGTATCCCTCTTTGGCGCGGTATATTTTTTCTGCCTTGCGAATCTCGCTAACACAGTTGTCCGTAGCACTAAGAACGATAGTGTTCATGCTTGTTATGGGGGTGCTGGAATCGCTATTACCGCTATTGAAAACGATAGTATATTTCTCCGCCATTAGGCTGAGGGAGAAAATAGCAGCAAAAAGGAAGAAAAGGAATCGCTTCATAAACTTGGAAATCTTAAAATTTGACACATTTTTGTACAGGCATTGAGTCCGATAAAACCTCGACTTGCCTCCGATTTGACTCTGATATGCCCTCGTTCACTATATCAGAGCCCAAAATCTTAAAAATCGTCACTTCTTTTTCGGCACAATGAGCAACAATATGTTGAGTGCCACGTACCAAACAATACATGCCGTGCCGCCGAAGAGTGCGAACTCGATATGACGCGTAGCGATGGCCTTCAGTATGCAATAGGTCAGCAGAACCAAACAACCGACAAGGAAGAAGAGCACTTCCATCTTCTGCGTCTTGAAACTCTTGAAACTGAAGAACGGAATCTCCGCATTCAGCAGATAGCAACTGACAAGCGACAAACCAAGCAGTGCCCAAGCCACCCAATCCCATGCCAACATAGCGTAAGGCATGCAACATATACCGCCCCAGAAGATTGCATTGGGCGGTGTGGCAAGACCGATGAACGAAGCGTGCTGACGCTCATCTACATTGAACTTTGCCAAACGCAATGCCGAGAAAGCAGCCATCAGCAAAGCCGGCAATGCCCACCAACCGAGGATAGGACGCAGATAGCAGAAGAGCATCATTGCCGGTGCCAGACCGAACGTGATATCATCTGCCAGCGAGTCCAGTTGTACGCCGATAGCACTCGGTGCCTTCAGCGCACGCGCACTCAGTCCGTCGAAGAAATCGAAGAACGCACCGGCTAGAATAAACACAAATGCCCAAACAAAGGCTCCCTGTGTTGCCAAGAAAACAGCTATACTGCCGCAGAGCAAATTGCAACTGGTGATAGCGTCAGGTATGATTCGTTTCGCGTTCATTTATTATAAATTTTGAGTCTTGAGTTTTTAAATCTTTTATCTTTAATCATGCAACCG
>JAEEHO010000156.1 GCA_016280845.1 Paludibacteraceae bacterium
ACCGCGTGTGGTGATGCCACCTTTGCCGTATTGAACGGAAGTAATCTCATACTCCAGACCCAACTGGAACTTGCCGACAGTATAGAGCAGAGTAGGCGAGAGACGCCACATATTGTTCATATTGTTTCCGCGCGGGAAATAGAACGCGTCTGCCTTGCCGTCGCCGTCCGCATCGAGCAGTGCCTCCTTGGTGCCGAAATTGTGGATGAAACCGCCGAAAAGTATACCTTGCAACTTCTGCGGGTGCTTCTCCTCCTGTGCACCTACCTTGCCGCCATAAACGATGCTGATCCACGACGAACTGTTGCGCGTAGGAGTATATTCCCACGAGCCGTCCGCATTGATAGCCTTGACGCCATAGCCGCCGTTGAGGTTCATGTGCTCGCCTGCTTCGGCAAAAATACTCTTGGCCTTGATGGAGAACTCGCCCTGCTTATACTGCAGATAGATGAAGGGCGAAACGGTGGTGATACGGTCCTTAACGCTGATCTTCACTTCGTTGCCGCCTGCATCCAGCACTGTACCCAGTGTACGCGGTTTGATGCTCAGCACATCAGCACCGGCGCGCATGAGGAAGCCGTTGGTATGTACAGACAGACCGAGATAAGCCTCAGGAGTCTTGGCGTAAGCGATATACTGGGCAGACTGGCCGTCCGGGCCGATAGAGTTGTACTGCATCTGCCACAAACCGGCAGCGGTCAAGGTGACGAACTTACCGAGACGAGCGTCCATCTTCACTTGCGGCGTGCGGCTGAACGGACCGAACGGAGCGCCCGAGTTGAGCGCGATAGCATCGCACAGGTCAGCAGCCATAGGATGCCAAGCCTGACCGACCAAGAGATCAACGCGTGCCAAACTCTTACCCATCTTCAGACTGTCCCAAGCGAGAGTCATATATGCCTGACGCAAGCGGAGTTGCGCTGTGCCACTCAGTTTGTGAGTCTGTGTGCCGACGCTGTTGATACCTGCGTAGAAGTCTGCCTCGATCTTACCGCCGAACTCTGTGCTGCGCCATTTATAGCCGGTGACGTTGAGTCCGACGCGTGTGGTGAGCGACAGGAAACGGAAGGTGCTCTGTGCGTTCAGATCTTCGCGAGCAACGCCTGATGTAGCGGCTGCTGCTTCGGTCTGGTTCCAGTTTTCGTCTTTCGGTTGATAGTTGTACAGGTCACCTGTGCCGGACATGCTCTCGCGGCTATCGTAGGTGAAATAGTTACGAACAAAACCGTAAATCTTGAAGTGCTGCTGCAAGTGGGACTTGACAGCCTCTTTCTTCTCTTGTTTGGCCTCTGTTGCCTCCTGTGCGGAGAGTGACAGCGACAGAGCGAATACGCTTACTAATAATAAAATCTTTTTCATTACTTATTTTAGAACACTTTGGTGATCTTAGAACGGGAACAGTAGGATTACTGCGTAGGACAATGCTATACCGAGAATACCGATAAGCAGACCTACCTTCATCATATCGGGAGTCTTGATCAAACCGGTTGAACATGCGATAGCGTTCGGCGGCGTGGAGATAGGGAACATCATAGCGAACGAAGTGGAAGCGGCAACGCAGACAAGCAGCGTGGTCATTCCGCCGAACGCGTCCAGACTCGGCATAGCTGCACCCACAACGGCCAGGATAGGCACCAGCAGGTTAGCGGCAGACGAATTGGCGATGAAGTTAGACAGCAACCAACCGAGCAGACCCGCGATAATCAGCACTACCACTGCCGACCATTCGCCGAACGGAATAGAATCCACCATGGCTTCCGCCAGACCGGTCTTGTTCAGCGCGGTACCGAGAGCGAAACCACCGGCTACCATCCAAAGCACGTGCCAGTCGATCTTGGCGAAATCCTCGCGTCTGAAGATACCCAGAACGGCAAAAACAGCGAACGGAATCAGCGCAATCACATTCGAATTGAGTTTGGTGATCTCGCCCGTCATCCAGAGAAGGATGGTGCCGAGGAAAGTGATGGTTACGGCCCAGAAAGTCCAGTCTTTCTTGATGTCGCCTTCTATCTTAATCTCAATATTATCAGCCTTGAACGGGAAAAGGAAACGGAGCAAGAACCATGCAAAAAGGATCATCACAATCACTACAGGAATCATGCGAAGCATCCATGCGCCGAAGCCGATCTCGATGCCTGCCGAAGCCAACTGTCCGATGGCGATGGCGTTAGGAGGCGTACCGATAGGCGTGCCCAGACCACCGATATTGGCTGCGATAGGAATAGCCATAGCCAAGCTGATTCGACCGCCACCGTTCTCCGGCAGAGTCTTCAGCACCGGTGCCAGAAAAGCCAGCATCATGGCGGCTGTAGCGGTGTTGCTCATGAACATAGACATAATACTGATGATGGTCAGGAAGCCCAGAAGCACATACTTGGGTCGGGTGCCGAACGGCTTGAGCATGATGCGTGCCAGGTACAGATCCAGTCCGACCTTGCTGGCCGCTATAGCCAACACAAAACCACCCAGGAAAAGCATGATCACCGGATCGGCAAATGCTGCCATCAACTCTTTGAAATTGACCATCGCACCTTGCGTCTCGTTGGCGAAACCCTTGTTGGAAATAGCCAGAAGCAAGAATACGATTGTGCTGACGGATGTAGCCCAGGCCGGGATGATCTCAAACATCCACATCAGCGCAGCGTAGCAGAAAATAGCGATAGTGCGCTGTTGGATAACTGTCAGTCCGTCAATGCCGAACATGTCCGCCGGCGCAAACCACATAAACAGCACTACCGCAATCGTCAAAGGCAGTAAAATGCATGATTTAACATTGAAGTTTTTCATTGTGTTTGTTAAGTTTATTTGATGAATTTGGTTGAATTGCGCAAAAACAGCGGCAAAGGTACTATAAATATCGGACATATGCAAATTTTTGAGCAATTATTTTCGCTTTGTTTGACTTTCCTTCTGCTTGTTTTCCCGATAAAATATTGTAAATACCACGGAAATGACAGGCAAATGGCACATAATACTTGCACATATCATTTTTTTTTACTAATTTTGCGGTCGCAAAAATCGAACGATGGGTAAACAGTCTGCAATCATAGTGCCGGAGGGGTGTTCACGCGTGCTGCTACATGCGTGCTGCGCGCCGTGTTCGTCTGCTATAGTGGAGTGGCTGTTGGCACACCGGATAGAGCCCGTCATCTACTACTGCAACCCCAATATCTACCCGCGCGAGGAATACGAGATTCGCCGGAACGAAAGCAAACGTCATGCCGAATCGCTCGGTATCAAATGGATAGAATATGAGGGCGACCCGGCGAAGGCTCATGAGGAATGGTTGCAGGCGGTCAAAGGGCTGGAGAACGAACCCGAACGCGGCAAACGGTGCGAACGATGTTTTCTGTACCGGCTGCAAGCCACAGCCGCGATGGCGCAAGAAGCGGGTATCCCCTTCTTTGCCACCACGCTCGCCTCATCGCGCTGGAAAAACCTGGAACAAATCAACGCTGCCGGAGAGGCGGCCGCGCTGAAGGCGCAAGACGTACAATTCTGGGCGCAGAACTGGCGCAAGGACGGACTGCAAGAACGAAGAAATCAATTACTGAAAGAATATGGATTTTACAATCAAACGTACTGCGGGTGCGAGTTTAGTCTTTCTGCTGCTGGCAGGAACAATGATGGGACAGACTATGCTCACGCCGGAACAACTGGCGAAACGCGAGAAGCGTAAGAACCTGACAGTCAAGGAATGGAACACCGACCACAACACCAAAACAAAGTGGCTGGATCGCGTCAAAGTATATGACAGCGAGGGACGTTGCATCGAGGAAATCGAGTACGCTACCTATGGCCAGAAATGGCGTATCACAACCGAATATGATGACAAAACGGGTAGGGTGAAAGAGGAAGTGGAATACAACGACCAGAACAAACCCGTGCGTATCCGCAAATACGAGTGGAACAAGAACGGCACCAAAGCAAAGCAATACAACTACCTGCCTAACGGCAAACTCTATTCGGTCAAAGTGTTTGAATACATATTCAGCAAAGACTGAAACTGACGGCTGAAAACCGAAGGCTGATGGCGAATGAAATCGATGACATATTGCGTAGGTTTGATGCCATCTCGCTCAATGAGATGGAGGACGTCAAACTGATGAACCGCATTGACACCAAATACGTACTGCCTTTGTCGGTCTTGCCCGCTGTTCTGGAAGCCGCATTGACGGATTATTTCGTCAAAGAGATAGACGGCAAACGTGTAGCCACGTACGACACCGTATACTACGATACCGAGTCGCTGGATATGTATATGCGTCACCACGACCGGCAATTGGTGCGTCAGAAGATACGTGTACGGCAGTACGCCGATACCGGAGAGTTCTTCCTGGAAATCAAGCGCAAGAACAACAAAGGACACACCAAGAAGAAACGTATAGCGGTGCCGGGCTATGAGCTGACAGCAGACACAATAGGTCACGGCAAAGAAGATACGACTATCGCTGATTTCATCGAACAAAAAAGCCTGTATACATGGAGCACCATCGCGCCGCATCTACGTACCGATTTTCATCGCATCACGCTGGTTAACAGACAAAAGACAGAGCGGCTGACGATAGATACGGACATAGCGTGGCAGAATATAATTACAGAGGAGAACCGTTCTTATCCGGCGCTGGTTATTGTAGAGATAAAGCGTAACGGCAATGTGGATTCACCGATGGCACGTATCATGCAAGAACAACGTATACATCCGCTGAAAATCAGCAAGTACTGCATCGGCACGGTGCTCACTACGCCGGATCTGAAGAAGAACAGATTTAAAGCAAAGATTCGCCAAATAGAAAAAATGCTCCTTAATCAGTAATCCTTAAATTCGTTAATCATATATGTCTCAACCTGATTTAGCCAACCCGACATTGGAGTTTCTGGAGAACGACCCAAGTATCGCTGCCCGATTTGGCAGCAGCAACAGCATTTCCTATGTGATGCAGAGCATAGCGGAATGGCTGCACGTGAGTGCCGATGTTATCGCCATGCCACTGATGTTTCTATTCAACCTATTGGTAACGTGGCTGATAGTGTATTGCATCTACTATCGTTACAGCCGCCGTCGCGACTACTATGTCACCTACATGCTTTTCTCAAGCGCAATGTTTCTGTTGCTGTGGTTGATGCAGATACTGGATATCAAGACCGGCTTTGTGCTCGGGCTGTTTGCCATCTTCGGCATGATACGCTACCGCACCGAGACGGTGCCGGTACGCGAGATGAACTACATGTTCATCATCATAGCTGTGTCCATCATCAACTCGCTCAGTCTGAAGGCAGACGGACTGGCATGGTATCTGTTGCTGACGGCCAATGTGCTGATCATAGGTCTTGCACTCGGCTTCGAACTATGGAACAACAGCAGACGCACGTCCACCAAAATCATTCTCTACGAGAAGATTGAGAATATCCGTCCCGAGCGCCGCAAGGAGCTGATAGCCGATCTGGAGGAACGCACCGGACTGAAGATTTTGGACGTTGAAATCGGGCATATTGACTTCCTGCGCGATGTGGCGTACATCAATATTACTTATCCGCTCGAGGCAGGCAAGACAGTCAACAGTATCGACCAAATAACGAAATTCTAAAAAAAAGAAAAAGAGCCGTGTGGCTCTTTTCTTTTATAACTTCAGCGACAGACCTACGAAATAAGTTCGCGGCTGTGTCGGTCCGTAGATATATCCGGCATCGCGGTTGGCTCCCAGATCCAGATCGCGTTGGAACTGGTCGAGCACATTCTTCACACCGCAGCTGATCTCCATGCAATAGTGCTTGTACAGGTGGATATCATAGGCCAAACGGACACTGAGATCCCAGAATGTAGGTGTCTTGGTCTCCTCGTCCTGTGCAACATAGCCGGCCAAGTGCGGCACAATCATCGAACCGGTTGCTTTGCCGTTGACGGAGATAGAGAAATCGCGCACAGGCTTGATGTCCAACAATATGTATCCGTAGTTGTCCGGCGTGCGCAACATGCGTGTCTGCGCAGCTACGTTAGGACTCCACTGCTGTGCTTCCACATATCTGCTCTGCTGGAACGTGTAGCCGGCAGAGATATTGAAGGTGAAGTTAGACTGCTGATAGCTGAATTTGCCTTCCAGATTGAGTCCTCCGACCCACGCTCCGGACGCATTGGTACGCGTCATCAGCACATTGCCAGCGGCATCGTGACCGTCCTCGCGCAAGAAGAATACATCCTTCAGGTACGTATAGAATCCTTCGCCGGTCAGGTTGACCTCGATGCGGTCAAAACGGCGATACCAGTCCAGACTCAGTTTACCGCTGTGCGAATACTCCGGACGCAGGTCCGGATCGAGCGAGATAAGCGACACCTGGCCACCTACAGCCGCTACGTGCAGATCCTCGTCATACGCCTGCGGAGCACGATAACCGCTGCTGTAGCCGGCACGCAGTACGAGACCCTCAAGTGGCGTATAGCGCAATGTAGCTCGCGGTGTGCAAACAGGTTTGAACAGCAGATTGTGTTTCTCCAGTCGTGCGCCTACCAGCACACTCCACCGGTCATTCTTCCATTCGTTCTGCGCGTACGCGCCCACCACATGCACATCCTGTTTCAAGTCGCGGTTGTAACCTATCATCTGGTCATGCAAACCATTGTACGTATATTCGAGTCCGGCACTCAAGTCGCCATTCATCTTGCCGCACGGATAAGAGAAGCGGTATTGCGCTCCCGCATTAGCCGTCAGGTCCTTGCTGGCGCCGTAGGCATTAGGATCTTTGCCTGCACCGAAATAGCTCTCGCGACCAATATTCTGAATGGCCGTATAGGCAGACAGAAAATGCTTGTTGTCGCTTGAGAACCAGTCAAAAGCCAACGAACCGGCATCTATGTTGTGGCGCAATTGTTCGGTTATGTTAGCCTCGTGAGGCGGCAGTTCAAAACAGTCTCCGCCACGGCGGTAATCGGTGGTATGGTGATACTCGGCCACAATCTTGCTATACGCGCTCGTCTTAAAGAACGCGCGCGCGCCCGCGGTAGTTGTACGCAGTTGCGGTACCTCGGTATAACCGTCATTGTCGCGGTCATACGGACTACGTGAACGATGGGAAGCGAAGAGATATGCGCCTATCTTGCGGTTCTCGGACATTACCGATGCATTCAGTTCGGTATTGATATCGTACGCGCCACGTTCGTTCACACTGCTGGTGTTGGCCAGGTTGACGAAATTGCGAACCGGCTCCTTGGTGATGATATTCACCACACCGCCGATAGCGTTAGCGCCGTACATAGCCGATCCGCCGCCGCGTACCACCTCGATACGATCAATCATAGCGGCAGGCACTTGTTCCAGACCGTAAACCGAAGCCAGCGAAGAGAACACAGGACGCGAGTCCATCAGTATCTGGCTGTACTGGCCTTGCAAACCGTTGATGCGCAGTTCGGTCTTACCGCAGTTGCCGCACGTGCTCTCTACACGCAAACCCGGTTGAAAATTGAGCGCGTCTGCTACGCACGCCACCGCAGTCATCTCGAATAATTGCGGCGACAACACATTGACGATGGTGGCTGTCTCCTGACGCTTGGTGGCATAGCGGTTAGCCGTCACAACAACGCTGTTCAGTTGCTGCGAGTACTCATGCAGAACAACCTTCAACTCGGTTGTCTCGTTCTCCTTCACCATAATTGGCAGTTCCGCCGTCTCATAGCCGACATAGCTGACCACCACCGTCTGGCGACCCAACGGCAGATCTTTCAGAAAATAGTGTCCCGACTCATCGGTCACCGTTCCGATATTGGTTCCTTTGATTTGAACATTGACGTAAGCCAAGTGTTCTCCGGTTTTCTCATCCGTGACATGGCCTACCAAGTGTGCATCATGATCTTGCGCACTGATAGTGCCGCAAACAAGCACAACAAAAAAGAGGATAAATATCCTATAAACAGACTTCATTCTAATACCTTTTACAAAATCGGGTGCAAAAGTACTACTTTTTTTTTATTTACGCAATACCTAAAATTAGGAATTTGTATAAAAAAGAATGTTTTTATTTGCATATGTGGGATATATTTATTACTTTTGCACCGATTATGAAGAAATTATCACTTTTCATATGCCTCGCTTGGGTGGCACTGCCTCTGATGGCAGAAGCAGACTTGTTCGGTATCAAGAAACCTAAACCGGATGTGGATTACCGTTTGTCACTGCGTGCCGGAATGATCATGCCTGACGGCAAAGTGGATGCTATGCTGGATCAAAAAGGACAGTGGGTAGGTCCTACTGCCGCTGCCGAGTTCGCCGTCACTTTTCACCCCAATTGGCCAGTTCTCAAAGAGTGGAACAGAGCGTCAATCGGTGTAGCGCTCAGCGCCTGGAAATTCGATTGTATGCGTACGGGTGCTCAGGACTTGACAGGCTACGCCGTTGCGCCGTACGCGTTTGTCAATATACCTTTCTACACGCATCGCTATTTCGAAGTCGGCCTGCGACCGGGTATAGGTTGCTCGTTCATCACCAAGACATATTATAACACTGCTACGCCCGAACAGCAATACAAGGTACTGCAAGAGCCGAACATCAACCGTTCGGTCGGTTCGGTCTTCAATTTCTTCTTCCCGGAAGCGCTATACTTCAATTTCCCGATCATCAAAGGATGGTCCATGGGAGTTGCCGGCGGATGGTACCATATGAGTAACGGTAGTATCCGTCAGCCTAATTCCGGATACAACATGTTCATGGGCGAGCTGTATGTCAGCTATCGTCCGCCTCACCGAGAGGAAATGTCCGTACCCGGCCAGGTTAACTACAAGGAGAGACGCAGATATATTGTGCTTGCGCCTACGGATGACCGACGTGAGAGTTTGAATATATTGCAGGAGAATCAATGCGAGATCGAATTCGCTCTATGCGGTGGCGGCAGACAAGTCTATTACCGCGACAGACAAGCATTCTTCTGCTCTGAGATTCAATTGGCGGCTTACTGGCGCGCACACGACATCTTCCGTCTTGGCGGTGGAGTAGATATATTCTACGACGGGGCTTATTCTGACCACGATACCCACTACAAGAAGACCTACTTAGGAGGTGCTTCGTCCAAAGACTGTTGGCGAATAGGTCTCAGTGTGCAACCAGAGTTCGTCATGGGCAAGTTCACTGCCGGTTTTCATTTCGGCGTCTATATGTACGATCCGGTCAAGAACCGCGAAGCAGAGCAGAATACCGATGACTACAAAACTCTTTGGGAAAGCGGCCAAACGCTGAACAAAAGTATTCTGTACAAATACGACC
>JAEEHO010000157.1 GCA_016280845.1 Paludibacteraceae bacterium
AGACGAACACGCTCTTCTCGTCGGCGTCGGCGTATTCACCTCCAAGTCGGTTTCCGTTTGCGTCACATGTGGGACAAAAGACCTCTTGTCCCACTATGTGCGCGAACGCGGGAAGACAGCGCCGCCCTGCGCGGCTGGATTCTGTCACGCCTAGTCGCACCTCCGCCCGCTTGCGTCATGATGCTTAGCATTATACTACGCTCATCTTCACTTTTGAAACACTCACTCAGCAAGGCCTTTGATCAGCAGCCTGCTTGAATCGACCAGAACCATGATATACCTTATCACAAAAAGCAAGAAAAGCAAAAGACCTCCTGTGGCCCATAGCCACTTCTTTTGCTTCAGCTTGTAAATCCACGTAACCTCCAGATCCCTTCTAATTTTCTCCATCAACACCTCAACGTCCCTTCGAAGTAGACCGCGTCGTGACGTCATCTCTATTGTCTCCAAATCAGGGTCAAGCCCCCGTGCAAGATCGAGCAACTTCTCCGCAGCCACGTCATCTCCGATTTTTATTTTATAATAGAAACCCACAACAAGTATGAACGCGGGAGAGCGCATGACTCTATTAAATATGAGCAACTGGTTCTTCCGATCGTTAAACCACATTTCCATGTACCACCATTCACCGCAGGACATATGGCAGATTCCATATGAAATCTCTTCGGTCTTCTTAAAATAAACCCATTTACTTGTCAAGGCGGTCAGCAGAGCCAGAACAGCCACGATAACTGAAAAAGAGCAGGACTCACCCGCCAAGGCGTCTGTCCACTCAGACAATGCACATGTAACAGCCACAAAGGCAATGCACACGCACCACACAGTCTTCTTAGCCAATGAACGCGGGCTAGGCGAGTTGGCCCTCTCTATGAATGAAAAAAGCGAATCCTTGTCTTCTCTTGTGCATTCTGCTCCAGCCTTCATCTCTCCTCCTTTGTGCAGAACTTAAATGGGTTTCTCCTCGACAAAAAGCCGAAACGATTCCTGCCAATCAATGCAAGATGCAATTCTTCTATAGAGACTAAAGACTGCACTCTCTGCAATAATTCGCAAGCAACTTCGCCAGCGCGGTTTCCATACACTATTATTCATTTTGGTGGGTTTAATCCTACAGTGAAATTTATAGCTGAGTCCACGCAAGACCCAATCGTCCCAATCGTTGAAATCCTCCTCTGCCATACAGTCGGATTAAGTTGAAGTCTTGAGATATCTTCCGCCGACAACAAGCGCGCATTATTAAGAGTTCCGAAATTATTAGCGTCCCATATAAACCGCCCCACCGTTCCTACTTCGAAATTTGGCGCAACTGCTTTTACAGCCTCCTTGAAGGCAATAGGATTTGCGAGAAGATTAATACAAATGTCTGTGCATCCAGCTATTGCATTAAACGTAGGGTCGTCAGTTGCCAAAGAGGTTGTCAGCCCTATCATGCCAGAATTGCCCAACAACTTGGCATCGTCACAAGTTGCCATTTCTTTTATATTGCGCGCGCTTGCCACCACCGCTGCAACACCATTTGCGGCGACTATGGCTCCTGCGACAGCACCTGCACCAGAAATCCCTGCCGTAATAGCCAACCCAATTCCACCAACTGCCTGTGCCACGCCTGTAACAACGCCTATAACCTGTGAAGCCCATTGCCAGAGCGAATACTGTCCCGATGGGTCGGTGCGGTTTATGGGATCGTTGTCGCAGAAGGCATAGACGTTCCAGCCGCCGTCGAGGAGGATGGGATCCTTGCTGATCCAGCGGCCGGTCGCGGCGTCGTACCAGCGGCAGCCGAATTCGACGAGGCCGGTGTCGGGGTCGTAGAGTCCGCCCTGGAACCCGAACGGCTGGAAGCCGGGGTTGGTGTCGCGGAGGACGCGCCCGAAGGAGTCGTAGTCGAGCCGCTGCGCGACCTCTCCAGTCGCGGAATTCACGACAAGACGTACCGAGCCTTGGTTATCGGAAATGATTCGATAGGTGACGCCGCCGCGAATCATGTACGCCGGTGCGGTCGCGCCCGCATAGACAAAGACGCTCTTCTCGTCGGCGGCGTAGTCGTACTCCGCGACGAGCCGCGAACCCGACCAGTACCAGTCCTTCACTGGCTCTTCGTCAACTTCCTTACAACAAGTCCGCTGCTGCTCGTCGCGCCAATAAGAGACGCCGCCTACGGACATGAGGCGTCCGAAGAGGTTCCACGTGAGCGCGACGCCGTTGCGGTTCGTCATCGATCCGTTCAGGTCGTAGGCGTAGGTTCTTTGGGACGACTGGGACATCTGGGACGGACGGGACCCATCGCCCAGCTTATGGCTCCGCGACACGATGCGCCCTACGGCGTCGTATGCGTATTCCGCGACCACCGCGCCGTTTACGCTGACGAGGGCATCGCGCGAGAAGGATGTGCAGACGCGTGACGCGCGAACGCCCCTCCGCGGCAGGATTCTGCCGTGTCTCGCCGCTCGTCTGCTCGCTCGCCGCTTCATGTCTGAAATTATACCAAATCCGCCCGCGCGCTTGTGACAGTTTCGCTTTCGTCTTTTTAGTCGGACGCACGCGCGACATTTTCATTTTTCATGCCTGGCTGGCTATCATCGCACATTGGCATCGTTGTCCTACAAGGCCCACACGGCAAAGTCATACGGGAAAGTAATCGTGTCGGCAACGACTTCAAATGGCCAATCCGCCAATGAAAATGGCAGCAATGCTATTCCAAGCGTATCAGGCACATTCATCGTCGTTTGCTCTTATACGGCCGGGCGGCAGCACTCGAATAAGCGAAGAACCTCCGTCACTTATGTGACTGTCTCGGTGTGGCAAGGCCGCCGCGGCCTTGCAGCAAGGGCGGGACGCCCTTGCCACATCGTTCCGCTACAGAAAATCATTTATCGCCGCCGATTACTATTGCAATGGTGGCAATTGCGTACAAGCAGATTGGAAACGCAAAGGCGATTGCCAATGCCCACCAAAAACCAATCTTCTTGAATAGCGAGACTGCTATTATCACCGAAATGAGGTAGCAAATAATTAACAGTTGGTGCATCACTTAATTCCCTTGATAAAAGTTGTACTCTGTGGGTAGTATGGGATATTATGTTCTATGCAATAATAAGCCCATCGCACATCGGCCGCCCAATCTTGACAATTGTATTGACTGCCTTGATTATGCGATTCGATGTCCAATAATATATACGCTCGCGGTCTGACCAGTTGCACAGCCTTCCGCATAATCCTATCATCCCATCCTGTACTGTGGGGTTTTCTATACGGTATGCCTGCCGAATCACTTCTCACTTGATTGCCATCAAAGTATCCCAGATTTGTGGGTATGCCGCCATCTTCAAAAAAAAGCTGCTCATGGGCGATCATTGTATTGTCAATATTGTCTTGCGCCGTACCAAGGACAAACCATTTTAAGAAAAATGAGTCAAGAGGACGATATGCAAAATACGCACATCCACTTCTGTCATGGTTGCATATACTGTTGTTTCCGCAGAACTCATATAGATTCATCCCTCCCCTCAGCCCTATCGGGTCTTTGCTGATCCACCGCCCGGTCTCTGCGTCATACCACCGGCAGCCGAATTCGACAAGGCCGGTATCGGGGTCGTAGAGCCCGCCCTGGAATCCGAACGGCTGGAAGCCGGGGTTGGTGTCGCGCAAGACGCGGCCGAAAGAGTCGTAGTCTAGCCGCTGCGCCACCTCGCCGGTCGCCGCGTTCACGACGAGCCTCACCGATCCCTGGTTGTCGGTTACGATGCGGTATGTGACGCCGCCGCGCGTCATGTACGCCGGAGCCGTCGCGCCAGCATAGACGAACACGCTCTTCTCGTCGGCGTCGGCGTATTCACCTCCAAGTCGGTTTCCGTTTGCGTCACATGTGGGACAAAAGATCAGACCTCTTGTCCCACTATGTGCGCGAACGCGGGAAGACAGCGCCGCCCTGCGCGGCTGGATTCTGCCTCGCATAGTTGCCCTTCTGCTCGCCCGTCGATTCATGTAAGAATTATACCAAATTTCCCTTCGCCTTTGTGCCCTCACTCCCACGTACTCCACCTGCGTCACATATTGCAATATGCGACGTAGGCGAAGAATAGTTAGCTGAAAGGCGGTGCCTGCGGCGCCAAAGCACGGCGCGTGTTGAGGCACGAAGATACGGAGTCCCTTGCGCATCCCGTGTTCTTCATGCCCCGCCCGGCACAGGCAGATAAGAACACTCCGCGCCAATGTGTTAAATCTGAACGCTCCTCCGTGCCCCCGAGACTCCGCATCCTCCGTGTTTAAGCGCCGCAGGCACATGGTGAACTTGCCTATAAACCTTTAGAACTTTCACCTCCATGAGAACCTGCCTGTTCTGTCTCCAGCTTCAGGCTATCCACATACCTCCATTTCCCTCGATGAACCTCATATAGATGTCCGCATGAACAGACGAACAACCATTTTCTCCACCCGATCAAACCCATCCATGTGCCGAATCGATACGAATAATCAGTCATTCCGCAACAACACCCGGACTTGCATTGCGGGAATGCCTTTCGCCTGACAATGAGCCACAACGTCCCCCATAAGCAGAGCAGCCCTATTACCATGCCAAACAGGAGTATTCCGCACATCAGCTTCTTGCTGTCAACCCCCATCGCATGCGCAGCCATTCCTATCGAGATTGCAAACACCGCACACACGAATGCATTTAGCGCGAAATACCAACCACGTACGTAATTGGTATAGGAACAAATGCAGCCAACAAAGAATCGCGAAAAAGACCATTGCGATCCGCAAGATTGTCTTAAAGAAAATATCATAACCGTTCTCCTTATTTGCAAATTAGAGGGGCTGAACCTGCGCCGACAAAGCCCTCAACTCCTGCATACGCAGGCTTAGTGGGGCCTGTCGGCATTGCCTTTGCAAAGTCCTTATATATCTCAAGTCCCGAATGCTCAAAGCGCCACCGCTGACTGTAATCTTTGACAAGACTCCACGACCGCCACCCAGTAGATGGTTGATTGCCAGGAGAACTAATACGACTTACAACAAAGTGCCCCGAAATTCCACCAACGACTGCACCGCCAACAAAACCACCAGCTATATCGCCTAAATTATCCGCCGACGGGTCTGATATGGCCGAACCAATAGCCACTAGGCCTCCTGCCACGCCAATAACTCCTAGGGTTCCCGTTACAACCGCTCCAGGAACTCCTACCGATACTACTGCTACGGCTGTTACCGCAACTACTGCTGCAATAGCAGCCCCTTTTACAAACCCTCGTATAAAGGAGCCCCAAAATGACAGCCCCGACGGGTCGGTGCGGTTGACGGGGTCGTTGTCGCAGAAGGCATAGACGTTCCAGCCGCCGTCGAGGAGGATGGGATCCTTGCTGATCCAGCGGCCGGTCGCGGCGTCGTACCAGCGGCAGCCGAATTCGACGAGGCCGGTGTCGGGGTCGTAGAGCCCGCCCTGGAATCCGAACGGCTGGAAGCCG
>JAEEHO010000158.1 GCA_016280845.1 Paludibacteraceae bacterium
GCGCTATTATGCCGTTGATGCCGATTCGTTCTCCCGGGTGGCCGAAGCCGTAGTGCCCGATCCCGAACTGCCGCTCAGTCGGCGCATCGAACGATGGCTGCTCCCCGTGCGTCTGCGCTTCACCTCGTGGCAAACGCAACTCGTCTATCCATCTGTCAACAACGACTGACTATAAAAAGCGACTCCGGTCGCTTTTTTTAGACCGGTCTGCGACATAAAGGAGTAAGGACCGCTACGCTAAAGGAATATCTTCGATGCACAGACCGAAAGAGGCGCAGCCGCTTCGCTCCTCGAAATCCTACCAGCCGAGTTCACCACCGGAGACCTCATCAAACTCCGCGCCCGCAAAGGACAATCTGTCAAGAATTCCGCAATAACGGTGTTACTGCACCGATGGAAAAAATATGGACGCATAGAAAAAGTGGCGGAAGGAAAATGGCGCAAGCAATAAATTACATTATTACATTATTACACAAAAATATATGTTGATAAAATGCTCATTATATAATAATATTATATATTATATATAATGGAGAAAAATACACGCTACACAGATGTGTAATTTTGTAATTTTGTAATATTTACATCAATGATTAGCCCCTCATTTGTAGTGGGCTAATTTTTTTTGCACTTTTTTTGCAAAAACATTTGGAGAAACCAAAATGTTTGACGTATCTTTGCACTCGATTTGAAAATAACTGCCTCCGGAGGCTCTCCGTTTTGCACCGGATTTAAGAAAAGCCCGTAACCCCGTCACCCATAACCTTCGTACATTGTACATCGTCCCTTCGTACATTTATAAGGGTTTTATCGAGGTTTTACCCTGCTTTCTCAATCCTAATCATATTAACAGAACACTCCGCATGGCCTCTCTCTTGAAGGGAGAGCCGGAGAGGGGTTCCCAAAAAAAAGAAGACGGCCCTCACGGGTCGCCCTCTCCTTGGATTAACAAACAATCATTTAAACAAAAAAATTTCTTAATCACTTCATTACGGTTTACATTTAACTTTTACCTTTACTTACATTTTACTATACACATTAACTACCAAAAAACTATCCGTTGTCTTGTTCTGTAGCGGCCGGTCAGCCCATCACCACATCCATCACCATCATCAGTACAAATCCTATGGCAAACCCGATGGTACCGATATTGGAATGCGCGCCTTGCGACGCCTCGGGAATGAGTTCCTCCACCACCACATACATCATCGCTCCGGCAGCAAAAGCCAACATGTACGGCAGTGCAGGAACAAAGACCGACGCTAGCCAAACAACCAACAATCCCCCTATCGGTTCGACCACTCCGCTGAGTGTGCCTATCAAGAACGACCGCCATCGGCTGTTGCCCGCTGCACGCATAGGCATCGAGATGATCGCCCCCTCGGGGATATTTTGTATCGCTATTCCTATAGCCACCGCTAGTGCACCCGTCAGCGAGATCTGTTCGCCCTGCGACGCCCCGGCACAAACAACGCCCACGGCCATTCCTTCGGGCAAGTTGTGTATCGTGACCGCCAGCGAGAGCATCGCGGTCTTGCTCAGCCGCGCACGAAGACCTTCAGGCCGTTTCGATCCCGGGTGCAAGTGCGGCGTCAGGGCGTCAACCAGCAGCAGAAAACCTATACCCGCCATGAATCCCATTACGGCTGGCCCCACCGGCCATGCGCCGCGCGAGGACTCCATCTCTATCGACGGAATCAATAGCGACCATACCGAGGCTGCCACCATCACACCCGAGGCAAAGCCCAACAGCACTTTCTGCAAACCGGCGGACATCTCGCTTCGCATGAAAAAGACGAACGAAGAACCGAGCATAGTGCCCGCCAGCGGCACCAGAAGACCTATCACAAGCGATGTTGTCATTTGACGGCAATGACCGTTGCATACGACGGCTTACGCTGGTGAATCTCTATCAGACTGAAACCGGCATCAATCAGCAACTGCTTCAGTTGCTCGGGCGGAAAAGCCTGCATGCCGTCCACTATCTGCACCCACTTGGAGTCGGTGTCCACCACCTCCACTATGATGGCGAAACGTCCGCCTTTCTTCAGCACGCGGCGCACCTCACCGAAATAGTGCGGTAGGTCGGGCCAGAAATAGACGGTCTCGACTGCCGTTACCAAATCAAACTGTCCGTCAGGGTAGGGAAGTTCTGCGGCTGAACCTTGATTGACAAACACACGCTTGTTCAACAGACTCTTGTTCAGCGCACGCGCCTTGGCCACGCTCTCTTCGGATATATCCAGTCCGTACACCGTACATCCGTGGCTCCGGCGAAGCAGTCGGCGCAATGTGGCACCGCCTCCGCAACCTATATCCAACATGGTCCAACCGTCCTGAAAATGTATCAAACCGAGACCCCAGTTGGTCAACGATGCATGACACGCGTTCATGAACTTTAGCATCAACCGACCCATTATCCCCTTTGGACAAGCGCAGTTGGTAAACAACGATTTCATCAGTCCCATAATCAATGTTTTTTTCTCCTTAATATATTATATATACCACAGCCAAATGGCTTTCAAATTCGAGTGCAAAATTACTGCTTTTCCGGCATATGGGCAATACCGAAAGATTGGGATTTATGCGGTATTCAACTGCATGTTTTGCGCCTCCTTAATACCAATTATTGGGTATGAAACAAAAAAGTGCGCATTTTTTTTGCACATTTCAGAAAAAAGTATTACTTTTGCAACCGCATATTGCGCACGCAATTATATTTTATATGTATAACACACCAAAAGCATTGTTATGATTGTTACAACTACACCGACCGTTGAAGGTCGTACCATCAAGGAGTACAAAGGTCTTGTTTCCGGAGAAGTTATCTTCGGTATGAATTTTCTGAAGGACATAGGCGCCTCGCTGCGCGATTTCTTTGGCGGACGCACCAATAGTTATGAACAGGCCATGCTCGAGGGACGCGAGACAGCGCA
>JAEEHO010000159.1 GCA_016280845.1 Paludibacteraceae bacterium
CGGACTATGCGCTGTTGCTTAATCAGGTGAAGAACAGCGAGTTCGAGACCGAACTGGCTCGTCGTATCCATGAGTTGGAGCAGAATCAACAGGCGCGTTTGCAGGCGGAGAAGCAAGCTGAGCAAGCCCGCCAACAGGCCGAACAATTGCGTCGCGATCAACAGGCAGCCGAACAGATGCAGGCTCTGCAGAATCAAATCCAAACGCTGCAGAACCAGGTGGCGCAGGCTGAACAGCAGAAGAATCTGGCGGTGATGGAGGTAAGACAGAAAGCCACTGAATCCTACATGAAGAAGGATCAGGAGTTGGCTACACTCCGTACGCAGATGGAAACGCAACTGAAGGCTGCGCAAGAACAAATAGCCTATTACAAGGATATGAAATTGCGCCTCAGTACCAAAATGGTAGGCGAGACGCTTGAGCAACATTGCGCCAACGAGTTCGCGCGCATACGCCCGTATTTTCCTAATGCATACTTCGAGAAAGACAACGAAGTGGTGGAGGGAACGAAAGGCGATTTCGTGTTCCGCGACAAGTCCGACGATCAGGTGGAGTATATTTCCATCATGTTCGAGATGAAGAACGAGAACGACGAAACCGCTACCAAACATAAGAACGAGGACTTTCTGAAGAAACTGGACGAAGACCGCCGCAAGAAGAATTGCGAGTTCGCCGTTTTGGTCTCGTTGCTGGAACCTGATAGCGAATTGTACAATGGCGGTATAGTGGATATGAGTCATCGCTATGAGAAGATGTACGTCATTCGTCCGCAGTTCTTTGTGCCGCTGATAACGCTGCTGACTCAGACGAGCCGCAAGAGCCTGGATGCCAAGCGCGAATTGGCGCTCGTTAAGGCACAGCAGATAGATGTGACCAATTTTGAAGAGAAACTGAATACCTTCAAGGACGGTTTTGCACGCAATGTGCGTTTGGCTAATGAGCGTTTTGCGGATGCTATCGATGAGATAGACAAGACGATAGCCCATCTGACCAAAGTGCGTGAGAACCTCATCAAGTCGGGCGATAATCTCAACCAGGCGGACAAGAAACTGGATGATGTGACAATCAAACGTCTCACCTACGGCAATCCGACCATGAAGGAGAAGTTCGGGTTGTAGGACATCTCCATTCGGTCTATACTCTTTGATTTGAATTAAACGAACCGAAATACGAATATAATAATTAAACCAAAAATATGAGCAAAAAAGAAATACAATTTTCGCTTGTTTACCGCGACATGTGGCAGAGTAGCGGCAAGTATGTGCCGCGTAAGGATCAGTTAGCACGCATTGCACCCGTTATCATCGATATGGGGTGCTTCGATCGTGTAGAGACCAACGGCGGTGCTAGCGAACAAGTAAACTTGCTGTATGGCGAGAACCCGAACCTGGCTGTGCGTACTTTCACCAAACCGTTCAACGAAGTAGGTATCAAGACCCATATGTTGGACCGTGGTTTGAACGCACTGCGTATGAACCCAGTTCCTGCTGATGTGCGCCAACTGATGTACAAAGTGAAGCATGCGCAGGGTACGGATATTACCCGTATCTTCTGCGGTCTGAATGACCCGCGTAATATCATCCCTTCTATCAAGTGGGCTAAGGCTGCCGGCATGACCGCGCAAGCTACCATGTGTATCACCTATTCGCAGGTGCACACCGTTGACTACTATGTCAATCTGGCCGAGCAACTGATTGAAGGCGGTGCGCAGGAGATCTGTTTGAAGGATATGGCCGGTATCGGTCGTCCGCATATGTTGGGCGTTATCGTTGCTGCCATCAAGGAGAAACACCCGGATATCATCATCCAATATCACGGTCACACGGGCCCTGGTTTCTCGGTAGCCTCGATGCTCGAGGTAGCCAAAGCCGGTGGCGATGTGCTGGATGTGGCAATGGAGCCGCTCAGTTGGGGTAAGGTGCATCCGGATGTGATTACTATCCAGGCTATGCTGAAGGAGGCCGGATTCCTCGTTAAGGATATCAATATGAAGGCCTACATGCAGGCGCGCAATCTGACCCAGGAGTTCATCGACGATTTCCTCGGATACTGGATTGACCCGAAGAATGCACTCATGACATCGTTGCTCGTCGGTTGCGGTCTGCCGGGCGGTATGATGGGTTCGCTGATGGCTGACCTCAAGGGTATGCACGCCGCTATCAACGCTAACCTCAAGAAAAAGGGTGAACACGAGTTGTCCGAGGACGAACTGCTCGTTCAGTTGTTTGACGAGGTACAACGTATATGGCCAATGCTCGGTACACCGTGCCTCGTAACGCCGTTCTCGCAATACGTGAAGAACGCAGCCCTGATGAACCTCTTCAGCCGCTCGATGGGCGAGAAAGACTTCACCCGTATGGATCCGGCTATGTGGGGTATGATCCTCGGTAAATCCGGTAAACTGCCGGGCACGCTGGCTCCGGAGATTATCGAACTGGCCAAAGAGAAGGGCTTCGAATTCTATACCGACGATCCACAAGCGCTCTATCCGGATGTGCTGCCTAAGTATATCAAGGAGATGGAGGAACTCGGTTGGGATCGCGGACAGGATGACGAAGAGTTGTTCGAGTTCGCTATGCACGAGAAGCAATACCGCGAGTTCAAATCCGGTTTGGCTAAAGAGCAGTTCAACAAAGACCTGGCAGAGCGTATGCGCAAGGCCGGCAAGGAAGTGCCGGAGAACCTGCGTCAGTATCTGGAACCCGTTGCCGCTCCTGCTGCTCCTGCAGCCGCTCAGCTTGCATCGGCCAATGCTGACGATATGGCCGCTGTGGCTATGGCTCTCTATATGGCCGGCAAACAGTCCGGCGCAGCAGCTACACTCCCGCAGATCCATCCGACCACGTGGAATAACCGCGCATGGACACTCAAGTGTAACTAATGGCTAAAAGCAAAAAAATAACGTATAATTGGTAATGACATGAAAAAGTACAATTTCAATGCGGGACCGAGTATCCTGCCGCAAGA
>JAEEHO010000160.1 GCA_016280845.1 Paludibacteraceae bacterium
AGTTGGAGCGAGAGTGAGGACGAGTGGTCCAACCAACGTGCTACGCTCAAGTTGTCGCCTTTTGTGGGTTACGCTACTACGCAGGATAAGTATGCCGACGGTTCGCTGATGACCCATAAGGGACAGTTGGTTTCCAACCAAACCAAAGTGGAGATAGATCTTGCCTACTCGGGAGAAGAGAAAGGCCACAATATGATTGCCAATAGTTTTGCTGCACCGATAGACATCTCTCAGTTCGATGCGTCTGACTTTGTCAATGCGGAGGCAACAATCTATATCTTCAATACCGGTTCGCAAGAGGACGCTATGAAGAGGGCCGGCAACAACGCGCCGGGACAATATACGGCGCTGGCTATAAATACGCTGCCTGTGTTGTACGCACAGTTCGGACAGACTATGCCGAACTCCATTCCGGCTATGCAAGGTTTTACAATCAATGCTACCGGTACGGGTGCCAAGTTGAAGTTGGACTACTCCAAATTGGTTTGGGGCGGTGATTATTCCGGCAATACCAACTGTCCGTTGCGCGTCAAATCGCGTTATGAGGATGTGTTGAACGATATCACCGGTGCGCTGCAAGTGACACTCTCATCTGGAGAGTCGGTTGACCAGTTGTATATGCTTGAGTCGCACCGCTATGACAAGGCCTTTGAGAACGGTTACGATGCACGCAAGATAGACAACGGCGACCTGAATGTATTTGCCGTAGAGGGCGGCGACCGATTGGCTGTAGATGCCACGGGCGATTTGGTACAAACGCGTATAGGCGTTCGTACCGGAGATTCAATAGAATATATGCTGACATTCAGCAAACTGCAAAGCGAGCGACCGCTCGCGTTGCACGATGCAGTGTTGGAACAAGATATAGAAATAGAAGAAGGTTCAATATACACATTCTATGCTGTGCCGAACAGCGTGATTACAGACCGCTTCACGATAGTGGAAGCTGCTTCGTCGGGTTCGGCAATAACCACAAATTGTGACAATTTGCAGACAGCAAACAATGTGCATAAGTTTATCAAAGACGGACAACTCTATGTTCTGAGAAACGGTTCGCTCTACAATGCGCAAGGATTAGTAGTCCGTTGATGGATTTATTTTAAAAAAGGTATTGTTTGGTAATGACGTCATCTTCTAAAACAAAGAAGAATGTTTTTGGTATAGAATATTTATTGGTAGGGCTGGCCTTGTTGTGGCTGTCCTGCATCATCGTAAATACTATTCAGGAAAAGCCGGAGGAGTGCAGCTGCAATCTATGCGCTCCTTCTCCCCATATTCCGACTACCGGTGTTACAATCCCGTGTCAGCCTATCCGTTCGGCTGCTCCGAATTATTTCGCTTTGTCCGAACAGCCTATGGTGGCTATGCGCTCCACGGGAATGGCTATGCCGGTAGTTACTACTTCTTCAGCCAAATCTTCGGTTGGAAACTATGCCGGCAGTGGTAACACAGCTACCGGCAGCACGGGAATGCACTCTGCTTCTTCTCATAGCGCGATTGCTTGTTGTTCGAGTAGCTTCAGCGCGCAGCGTTCGCAGGGTATCAGCACGAGTGCATCGGCTATCAGTGGCGGTGTGACATCGGAGGCGGTTGCTCCTCGCATGAGTGCACCGGCCCGAATCAGTCCTCCTCCGACGCCGGATATGTCCGACTGGGTTGACAACGGAGACGGTACGATAACGTGCGTCTATTGTGATGCTACTATCCCCGAGGAAGATTATTATGACGTGAGTCATTTGCACGGCTACGGCATATGTACATCGCTCAGTCCTATAGTGGACGGCTTGTCCACCATATTATTCATGGCTCTGTTGGCGTGTATCTATGTAGCGCGTAAATTACGTAGAAAATCAGTAGTCCGGATAGCAGATTCGCACTAAGGACAAACCTTCGGCAGGCGCGGAATGGCCTGCGCTACAACGATTCTTAGCGGCAATGATGTCCGCCAATTGCTGTTCTGTCATCTTGCCTCGACCTATATCGAAGAGTGTGCCGACAACAGCGCGTACCATGTTGCGCAAGAATCGGTCGGCACTGATGACGAAATAAGCTTCGTATTCATTCTCAACCACCCATCTTGCCTCGCGAACATCGCAGATAGTAGTCTTCACATCAGTATGAACGCGACAGAAAGAGGCAAAATCCTGACGGCCAAGCAACAGCTTGGCTGCGTTGTTCATTGCTGTATAGTCTAGGATTCTCTCGACGCGCGTTCGAAATGGGTAGGTAAATGGGTCTTTTCTGGTAGTTATTCGATAGTAGTAGGTTCGCTCGGTGGCATCGAACCGTGCGTGAGCATCGTCCGGTACCTGTTTGATTCCGCTCACGGCAATAGAGGCCGGAAGCAGATTGTTGAGCCGTCCGACCAGATTGTCGGGCAGCGCTTCTGTAAAATCGAAGTGCGCTACCATATATTCGGCATGGACACCTGCGTCCGTTCGTCCGGCGAAGGTGAGTGCTACCGGCGCGCGCAAGATAGTGGAGAAGGCTTTCTCCATCGTCTCCTGAACGGTCACAGCGTTTGGCTGCGACTGCGAACCGTGAAAATCGGTTCCATTATATGCGAAGCGGACGAAGTAGCGCATTGATTTCGGGTGACAGTTTAGCGAAGTAAGCAACTGCGGCTCCGCCGCCAAGCAGGACAACAGAACGCAAGATGCTATCTAACCATATATTACTGATAGGCAGATAGGTCTGCCAAAGTATATTCAAGACAACGAGTGCCGCCAGCAGCAAGAGTATATAGAACCAACGGCCATTGACCAATCGGTAGCGGCATGTGAGCCGCACAGTAAGCTGTGTGAGCAGGAAATAGAAACCGTATGAGAGCAGGTTGCTCCATGCGGCACCATCCATTCCGTAGAGCGGTACAAGATAATTATTGAGAAAGATGGCACTAACAGTCAGCAGCAGAGAAAGCAACAGACTGAAGGCATAATAGCGCGAGTAGTTGAGCGTGGTCAGACAGATAGTGAACGTAGCCACTATCAATTGGCTGAGACCGAGTATGAGAACCACATTCTTTGCCGTGGCATAGGTGGCGCCGTTCGGCAGGATATGGAAGATGAGATCAATATTGAACCATATAGCCAACAGGATGAATCCGCCTATCAGCATGAGGTTGCCAGTAACCTGTTGGATGAGCGTGGAGCACTCATCGCTGTTCTGCTCCTTGATAGCACGTGCCAGTTGCGGCGCTGCGATAGCGGTAACCGAGCGATAAGGCACACTGACCATAACTGCCATATAGGTAGCAATGGCAAAGATACCGGTACTGTCCA
>JAEEHO010000161.1 GCA_016280845.1 Paludibacteraceae bacterium
CGATATAGTCGCTACCTTTCTCTTTGGCTTGTGCCGGCGTGGTGATGCGTACCTGGTCACCCACTTGTCCGTCTGCGAAACGTATACCCGGAGTGACGGTCAGGAAATCTGCGCCGCAATGCTGCTTCACCATTCCTGCCTCCAGCGGCGAACAAACCACTCCGTCCAGTCCTGCCTCCTTAGCCATCTGCGCATAGTGGCAAACGCAATCACCTATGCTGCCGTTGATCAGCAACTCGTCGTGCATACGCTCCTCGCTGGTCGAGGTCAACTGCGTTACGGCCAATAGGATCGGACGTGTACCGTCCTCACGGGTCAAACCCTTCAGTGCGGCTTCCATCATCGCCTTCGTGCCTGCTGCATGCAGATTGACCATGTCCACGTTCAGTCGTGACAATACGGCCATCGCTTTCTGCACCGTGTTGGGTATATCGTGCAACTTCAGGTCCAAGAAGATCTTGTGACCGCGGTTGTGTATCTCGCGCACGATAGCCGGGCCTTCGGCATAAAACAACTCCATACCTATCTTGACGAAAGGTTTCTCCTCCGTGAATCGGTCCAGAAAGGCATATGTTGCCTCTGCACTCGCAAAATCACACGCTATAATGACATCTCTTTTCATACTATTCCTATTATATCCTGCAGATGCTCTATGTGCAGTTCGTTCATCAGTTTCGGCAATCGGTCTATTATCTGCTTGCACACTTGCGGGTTCTGCAGATTGGCTGCACCTATCTCCACGGCATTAGCACCCGCCATCATCATCTCAATCACATCCTCTGCACTGCCTACGCCTCCGCAACCGATGATCGGTGTCTTCGGGCAAGCCTGACGCACCTGGTTCACCATGCGCAGCGCTATCGGAAAAATACCCGGACCCGAGTATCCGCCGTAGCGATTGGCCACAATAGCCTTGCGGCGACGTATGTCGATACGCATGCCCAGCACGGTATTGATGAGGCATAGTCCGTCTGCTCCGGCTTCTACGCATGCACGGGCAATGGCGGTTATGTCGGTCACGTTCGGACTCAGTTTCATGTACACGGGTTTGCGGGTCACTGCTTTGACGGCACGTGTCACTTCTGCCGCAGCCTCCGGCGTGGTTCCAAAAGCCATGCCGCCGTTGTGTACATTCGGACAGGATATATTCACCTCCAGTATGGCTGCATCGGTCTCTTGGTCGATGCGTTGGCACACGTACGCATAATCCTCCACATTGAATCCGCTCACGTTGGCGATGATCGGGCCGTTGTATATTGCACGCAGCGCAGGCATCTCGTGACGTATCACTTCGTCCACACCGGGGTTCTGCAATCCTACGGCATTGATCAGTCCCGACGCACCGCATTCGGCTATACGCGGCAACGGATTGCCGTATCGCGCATCACGCGTCGTGCCTTTGGTGGCTATAGCGCCCAGATGGTTCAGGTCCATCCATTCGCTCATCTCCATACCGAATCCGCATGTCCCGCTCGCCGGTATCACCGGATTCTTCAGTTCAATATCTCCAAGTCTTGTTTTCAATTAACCTTTCTTAATTCTTAATTCTTCATTCTTAATTCTTAATTCAGAAGCTGACTTCGTCAGCCGGGAACACCGGCCCTTCCTTGCACACGCGCTTGATGCCGTGCTTCGTCTCTATGCTGCAGCCCACGCATATGCCTACGCCGCAACCCATTCGTTCCTCCATGCTGATTTGGCCGTTCGTGCCGACGTTCTTCACCAGCGCCTTCAGCATCGGCAGCGGACCGCAAGCGTAGTAGTACGGTGCCGATGGCTTGATCAGGTCGGTCACCACACCCTGCGTGCCGTAACTGCCGTCCATCGTGCATACATCCACTTGGCAACCCAGCGCCTTGAATTCGCGCTCGGCGAACACATCGTGTATCGAGTTGAATCCCAACACCACGCGCACCTCTTTGCCCATGCGGCGCAAACACTTGGCGGCATAGAACAACGGCGGCACACCTACTCCGCCGCCCACCAGCAGCACCTCCTTGCCCGCCTTGCTCAGGTCATAACCGTTACCCAGGCATGTCAGTATATCCAGTTCCTGCCCGCGCTTCATCTGCGCCATGGCGGCTGTACCTTGACCCACGGTCTTGTAGATCAGCGTCAACTCATTGTCCACCACATTGCTCACCGATATAGGGCGGCGCAGGTAGTATCCCGGCAGAGCTATCTCCACAAACTGTCCCGGACGTATATCCGACGTGTCGCCCTGCAGCACCATGCAATAGATCTGATAGGCGAGAGGCAGATTGCTCTTTATGGTCCATTTACTCTGCTTCATATACCACTGTTCCTTTGTATTCGTTCTTGATGCACTTGCCCCACACTTCCCATCCGGCGAACGGCGTACTGTGACCCTTCGAAGCGAACTGCTCCGGGTCAATCGTGTAGTGCGCGTCCAGGTCAAACGTTGCCCAACTCTCGTCCATCGGCAACCCCATTATCTCGCGGGCACGTGTGGACATGAGTTCGATGAGACGGTCCATCATCAACAGGCCCGTCTTCACCAGATATGTATATAGTAATGGGAAAGCTGTTTCTATACCTACTATGCCGAACGCGCTCTTCTCCAGCCCGCGGCTCTTCTCCTCCGCGCTGTGCGGAGCGTGATCCGTAGCAATCACATCTATCGTTCCGTCCTGTACTCCGGCGAGCAGCGCCATCTGGTCTGCCACGCTGCGGATAGGCGGGTTCATCTTCCAGTTACCATCTTCCTGCAACATGCCTTCGTTCAGCAGCAGGTAGTGCGGCGCAGTCTCAGCCGTCACTTTGACGCCGCGGGCTTTGGCCTCGCGTATCAACTGCACACTCTCCTTGGTGGACATATGGCACAGGTGCAGACGGCAACCCGTCTCTTCACTCAAACGGATATTGCGCTCCACCTCACGCCACTCGCTCTCCGAGCATATGCCGCGGTGACCATGTGCATGGGCGTACAGACCGTCATGTATGTATCCTCCGCGCAATAGGTCATTCACTTCGCAGTGCTCCACGATCATACTGCCCGCAGCGGCTATACGCTGCATGGCTTCACGCATCAAACCCTCGTCCTGGATACCGCGACCGTCATCCGAGAAGCCGGCCACATGCGGAGCCAGTTGCTCAATATTTACAAGTTCACCCTCGCCTTTCTGGCCGAGGGTGATACTTGCGTATGGATGAACGCCAATATGGCTGTCACGCGAAATAATAGATGATTGAACAGACAGATTATCAAGACTGTCAGGGGTAGGATTGACGTTAGGCATAGTGAATACATCGCTGTATCCGGCACGCATAGCGGCAGTACTACCGGAGAGAATACTCTCCTTATACACGAAACCGGGCTCTCGGAAATGCACATGCATATCCACCAGACCGGAAACTCGTATTTGACCAAACAGACTCATTGCGATTAGTAACGTTTATACTCCTTTCAGAGCAGTATCAGAAATCGAGTGCAAAGGTACTATTTTTTTTTGACCTGTGCAACTATTTTCAGAATAAAAAATAACTAATTTTTTTTTGCTAACTCCACCCGTCAATTATCCCCCTTTCCCTATAACCTATAACCTGCAACCTATTATAATAATACGCACGCGCGCGAACCATCATTATTAGCCTTTCCAACCTATCCGCCGACAGCGAATTTTCGAACGCTGTGTTCGAAAACTTAACGTTAGTGATTCTTAGTGATTCGTTATAGATTCTTAGTCATTTCCGAGGGTATCTGCCGACAATAAGCCAACCGTAAACCAACCATATCTCATTACAATTACGCTTTACAACAATACATTACACATAAAAAAGCTTTTTTTCTTGCACATTTCAAAAAAAAGCACTACCTTTGCAACTGAAAAAAGATATCTCTTAATGACAAACAAACTCAAACACATACTTGTTGTCCTGCTGAGTGCTACAAGCCTTTGCGTTCTTGCGCAAACCAACAGCACGGCCACTCCGACTAAACTAAACTCCTCGCTGATTGTCAACGTAGGCATCTCCGACTGCAAACTGCCAGCCGTCGGATTCACTTTTGCCCAAGCGGCTAAGTTCGGATACTACGCCAACTTCATGATCGGGCCCGACAATATCCACATGGGCTACGATCGCCGTATTGACTCCGAAGGTGTTCTGCTGGGCAGAAGCAACATTTGGACAAGAGATATCGCCAACAACGCTCTTTATTCAGAAGGCGTTCTGCTTGACGGAGACGACGACCAAGGCCTGCTGCCTTTTTATTCCGGCAAACGAGCATACAACCGTTTGTCCGGCACCGCAGGATTCCTCATCCGCATGAAGATTCCTCTCTACACCTACATAGGCGGCGGATATGGTTACCGTTCCGAAACGAGGGAACTGCTCAATGGCAAATGGGTACAAACGGCTAATAGTCTCGGTCACAGCGGAGTAGCCGAAGTAGGTTTAATCGGGCGAATAGGCAGGCTCACTCTGCAAGCCGGCTACTCACTTTTTATCGGACAACAAACCCACATGTACCACGAGGCCAAAGTGGGAATTGGTTATACATTTATTAAAGAAGACTAACATGAAGAAACTCATCCCTATATTGCTTTGTTTGCTCTTGTTCTCATGCAAAGAAGAGACGATTCCTGTCGTTAATATCAGCATGTTGCCAACCCAACTGGTAGGACTCGGTCAAGACAGCCTTTTCGATACAATCCCTTACCAGATTGTCTCCTATCAACGGGACACTGCCACAAACACCATCGACACGATTATTACCGATACTTTTCATATCGACACTTTCTTTGTTGACACCCTCCGCTTAGGTGCCATCATCTCTTATGCAGGCCAGGCTACCCATCCGTACGGCCCCGCGCTGCGTGAATACGGTTTCTGCATCAACAGCACAGACACTATTCCCATGTGGCAAGCCTCTGATGAGCTAAAGACCGCAGAATGTGCTTACGATAGTTTCTTTTACGAAATGACCGCACGCACTATTGATCGTTTCTTTGTCCATGCGTACGCCATCAATCCTGTCGACGAAAAGATCCGCAGTCTCGACGCAATGATCACCGTCTCTCTCATCGACACCACCCGCACTCAATCCCCAGAATAAATGAGAGGACCGAAACCCTCTCAATGGTTCTATCATACATCCGCGAGGGACATTTGCGCTGCAAAAGCAATACAAAAAAAATGACATACGCAAGAACGCATGTCATTTTTTTATTGATTTTAGGTCTTTTTACTTTTCATCCTCTACTGCTGCTTGAGCGGCTGCCAAGCGAGCAATAGGAACGCGGAACGGCGAGCAAGAAGCGTAGTTCATGCCCACGCGTGCGCAGAACTTAACGGAGCTCGGTTCGCCACCATGCTCACCGCAGATACCGGTACGCAATCCCGGACGGACTGCACGACCCTTCTCTACGGCCATCTTGATGAGCTGACCAACACCATTCTGGTCGAGAACCTGGAACGGATCAACCTTCAGAATCTTCTTCTCCAGATAAACCGGCAAGAACGAAGCGATATCGTCACGGCTGTAACCGAAGGTCATCTGAGTCAAGTCGTTGGTACCGAAGCTGAAGTACTGAGCCTCTGTAGCGATGCGGTCTGCGGTCAGAGCTGCACGCGGAATCTCAATCATAGTACCGATCTCGAATTCTACCTCTACGCCATACTCGGCGAAGACTTCCTTAGCAACGGTTTGGATGATTTCTTTCTGTTGTTTCAACTCATAGAGGATACCGATCAGCGGAACCATGATTTCCGGCATCGGGTTCTTGCCCTCTTTCTTGAGTTCGCAAGCAGCGCTGAGGATAGCGCGAGTCTGCATAGCGGTGATCTCAGGGAAAGTGATACCCAGACGGCATCCACGGTGACCCAACATCGGGTTGTTCTCTGCCAGAGATGCCACACGTGCCTGGATCTCTTCTACGCTGACGCCCATCTCCTTAGCCATTTGCTCCTGACCCTTCTGATCGTGAGGAACGAACTCGTGCAAAGGCGGATCAAGCAGACGGATATTAACCGGGCAACCGTCCATAGCCTCAAGGATTCCCTTGAAGTCAGCCTTCTGGTACGGCAGCAGTTTAGCCAATGCTTTCTCACGACCAGCGCTGTCTTTAGCGAGGATCATTTCGCGCATAGCCAAGATCTTCTTATCCTCGAAGAACATGTGCTCGGTACGAGTCAAACCGATACCCTTAGCACCGAACTGGCGTGCAACGCGTGCGTCGTGCGGAGTATCTGCGTTGGTACGAACCTGCAGATGAGTATATTTGTCGCAGAGGTCCATGAGTTCCTTGAAGTCACCGCTGAGTTCAGCAGCCTTGGTCGGGATCTCACCTGCGTAAACCTGACCGGTAGAACCGTTGAGCGACAGATAATCGCCTTCCTTATAGGTCACGCCCTCAATCTTAACAGTCTTAGCTTTGTAGTCCACCTGGATAGCGCCGGCACCGGATACGCAGCACTTACCCATACCGCGAGCCACAACGGCTGCGTGGCTGGTCATACCGCCACGTGCGGTGAGGATACCTTCTGCTGCAGACATACCTGCGAGGTCCTCCGGGCTGGTCTCGATACGAACCATCACTACCTTGTGACCGTTCTCGTGCCACTCCTGTGCGTCATCAGCGTGGAAGACGATCTGACCGCAGGCAGCGCCCG
>JAEEHO010000162.1 GCA_016280845.1 Paludibacteraceae bacterium
GGGAACGATTGTCGGAAGCCGTTTTTACCCCACATCGGGACTGACGCTGATGTTGCTCTATCGCTATTACTCGCCGTGGTTTGACAATGCATTGGGATATGCTTTTTCCGAAACATCGCGTATAGGCGATGAGAACGGCGTGTATCTGTCTTTTGACCTGACGCGCTTGCGCCACTGGCGGCCGAGCGGCTACGCGGACCTATTCTATTTCTCCGGACGCAAGTACGGCATCGCTTATGCGCCTTCGTGGGGCTACGACGCTATGCAAGAGACGCGCTTTCAGCCATCCAAGGAATGGTATATGACATTGCGATTGCGTGCTAAAGAAAAAGGTAAAAAGGCGACATATTCGGCTCGTTATCAGTTTGATTATCTGTCTGGCGGTTGGCACCTCCGAACAACGGCAGAAGGGAATATAACGGGCGAAGGAAAAGAGATGACGGGGTACGGATATTCGGTTTATCAGGACGTGGCTTATTCTTTTGTGAGTGCACCGGTTAGCCTGTCTGGCAGATTGCAGTTCTTTGATGCACGTAAGTGGGATAACCGTATTTACAGTTACGAAAATGATGTGCTATATGCCTATTCTCTTCCATCGGTTTACGGTATGGGCGGTCGAGCATATATGTGCTTGCGTTGGCAGATTATCAAGCAGTTAGCGCTCTATCTGCGAGTGAGTGAAACCGTTTATCAGAAGAAATGGTTTGAGGAGCATTACCCCACACGAGATCATTCGACCAAGACCGATGTGCATTTATTGTTCCGCACTGTGTTGTGAAAGCCTAAAGCCGCCAGTTATCATTTTTCACCATAACGCGAGAGTGGCACGAGAGTGGCTGAATAACCTAGGTATCACCTACGTATAACCTAGGTTCGACTCGAAACAAACAGTAATTGCCCTCGACATGACTTCGACAAAACCTCGATAAAACCCCGATGAAACCCCGACAAGACCTCGATACGGGTACGACGATTGTCAGTCGGCAGTTTCTATAGGTTCATATGGATTCGGGCCGTATTGGTTTGCGCCTTCTTCGGAAGGAAGAAAGCACAATACAAGGCAATAAATCGCTCCCGCTACCGGAATCAGCGCATAGAAAATCTCATAGCCGGAATGACCTGTATCGTGAAAACGACGCACAAGAACGCAAATGTTAGGAACCAGCAACGCAAGTTGTAACATTTGCGCTATGAGCATAAGAATTACTGTAGTGGCCCCCAAAGCAACCATTGCACCCTTCTGCGGTTCAGTCCCATGCAGTTGATGAACTAACGCATATATCATAAAAACTGTGGAAACAACAAACAAAAGAATCGAAATAAGATAATTGAACAGTTGAAACCACCAGAACTCTGCGCGGGAAGCGCGACCGGAAAGAGTAGCGTACTTCTTAAAGCACGTGCGGACTGATTCGGTAAAAGACATCATAAGACACTAACGATTTTATTCGGCACTCAATATTATTTCTTCTTATTGATAATAATGGTTACCCACACAGCAATCAGGGCCGATATAATCGCCAACGTATAGCAAGAGAGCAATACCAATTGTCCGCCGCCGGGAATATGCATCGAGTGAAGGATACAACCAATAATCAACAGAGCGATAAAGATGAATGCCGTTCCTTCGGTCTTCTGAAGATGTTTAGCCTCATTTACTCCCTTGTCTGCCAGAGACTTGAGTGCTCCGAACAAGAAAACATAGATAGCCAATAACACAAAAAAGATAGCAATAAGAGATGGAACAAGTTTGCACATCATGCCATGACCGCCCGGCCAACCGAGAATGCAGAACAACAACGCGATAAACGCAATGCAGGCAATCATGCCGCCAAACAAGCACAAAATGCTTTGAAAGATTTGTTTTTTCATAATTGTTATTTGAATTTTGGTGCAAAGATACAACTTTTTCGTGATATACACAAGAAAAAGGAGGAAGATAATTCAGAAATGTTAGTTTGGCACAGAATTTCAAGGACACCGACACGGCAGAGCCGTTCCACCTCGAAAGTCAACGCGATATAAAGCAGCAAATGCTTGTACATAAATATATCAAATAGGCTTAGGCCTTTTTTAGCCGTCGGCAGAGCCGTTCTGTACAAGTATAATCGGGCTCTACCGCCTGCTAAAATCATAGAACAGATTCTATTTTTGATATAATTTATGCACAATCATTCGCTTTGGCACAGAATTTGTATATAATTTTAACGCGGGTGAACCGCGAAAAAATGACATAAGATATACTAAAAAAATACACAATACTATGCAAAATGTAGTTGATATACGCGAGTTGCAAGAGCGTGTTGAGCGCGAGAGCTCGTTTGTAGATGCCCTGACACTGGGCATGAATCAAGTGATTGTAGGTCAAAAGCACCTGGTAGAGAGTTTGTTGATCGGTCTGTTGAGCGACGGTCATATCCTGTTGGAAGGTGTGCCCGGTTTGGCCAAGACCTTGGCTATCAAGACGCTGAGCGACCTCATCAAGGCTAACTTCAGTCGTATTCAGTTCACCCCAGACTTGCTGCCTGCCGATGTACTCGGTACACAGATTTACAGTCAGAAGAGCGAAGAGTTTAAGATCAAACGTGGTCCTATCTTCGCTAATTTTGTGCTTGCAGATGAGATCAACCGTGCTCCGGCCAAGGTGCAGTCGGCATTGCTGGAAGCCATGCAGGAGCGCCAAGTGACCATCGGCGAACAGACCTTCAAGCTGGACGATCCGTTCCTGGTACTGGCTACCCAGAACCCGATTGAGCAAGAGGGAACTTATCCGCTGCCGGAAGCACAGACCGACCGTTTCATGCTGAAGGTGGTTATCGGCTATCCGAAGAAAGAGGAAGAGCAGGCTATCATCCGTCAGAACATCGCTCCGGAGAAGAAGACCGTGCTGCCAATCCTTTCGACCGACGATATCATCAAGGCTCGCAAGATAGTAGAAGAGGTTTACTTGGACGAGAAGATCGAGAAATACATCGTGGATATCGTCTTTGCTACCCGTAACCCGGAAGAGTACGGACTGAAGGACCTGAAGCAGATGATCGGCTTCGGCGGTAGTCCGCGTGCAAGTATCAACCTGGCTAAGGCCGCTCGTGCTTACGCCTTCATCCACCGCCGCGGCTATGTGACGCCGGAGGATGTACGTGCCGTATGTTACGACGTACTGCGCCATCGTATCGGTCTGACCTACGAGGCAGAAGCCAACAATGTTTCGACCGAGGATATTATCACAGAAGTACTGAACGCAGTTCAAGTGCCTTAAGGATCGCCTTCGGCTGAAAGAGTAAAGACCGCTTGTTCCACTCGCTAAAAGAGTAAAGACTAAACACTATCGGTCGGACATAACTCTACTGATAGACGAGACATTTACGTCTTTATTCCTTATTCCTTCAGAGAGCAAAGCGAACGGTCTATAATCCAATAAAATCATGACTTCAGAAGAATTATTACAGAAGGTTCGGAAGATAGAGATCAAGACTCACGGGTTGAGTCGCAATATCTTCGCAGGTGAATACCACAGTCAGTTCAAAGGCCGTGGTATGGCTTTCAGCGAGGTGCGCGAGTATCAGCCGGGCGACGATGTGCGTTCGATAGACTGGAACGTCACGGCGCGCATGAATCGTCCCTATATCAAGATATATGAGGAGGAACGCGAGTTGACGGTGATGTTGCTTGTGGACGTGAGCGGCAGTCGTAACTTCGGTACGCTGAGCCAGCAGAAACGTGACACGATGGCTGAAGTAGCCGCAACGCTCGCCTTCTCTACTATCGAGAACAACGACAAAGTGGGTGTAATCTTCTTCTCCGACCGCATCGAGAAATATATCCCGCCGAAGAAGGGAAAAGGTCATGTGCTGCATATCATTCGCGAACTGTTGTCGTTCGAACCCGAAAGCAACGGCACCGATGTCAACCGCGCGCTGCAGTATTTCAGCAACGCGCAGAAGAGAAGATGCACCGCTTTCCTGATTTCGGATATGATCACTCCTCTGCATTCCTCCGCACAGGCGAAGGCGTCCAGAACGGTCGATCCGTTTGTTATAGCCAGCCAGAAGCATGACCTGAATGTGATACAGGTATATGATCGCCGCGACACTGAACTGCCGGATGTCGGTCTGCTGAAAGTGCGTGACCCGGAGACCGGTGCGCGTGTTTGGGCAGACACCGCTCTCAGCAGCGTCCGCCAGGCATATGCACAGGCGTGGAACGACCAGCAGGCTGCCCTGGAGAGCATATACCAGAAAACAGGTATCAACCATATATCCGTTCGTACGGACGAGGACTACGTGAAGGCTCTGATGCGCCTGTTCGCGCGTTAGACCGCTCATCACATGTAAAGACCGCAGGCTATGCCTGCTAAAAGAATAAAGACTAAAATGTTAAGCACATTAGTAGCAATCATAGTTTCTGCTTCGATCGACAGCACAACGCTGATGATCGGTGACCAGACAGATCTACATTTGCAGGTGACGCACGATGCCACCGAGCAGGTGCAGTGGCCTGTGTTCGGCGAGACGCTGCAAGACGGCATCGAGATAGTAGACCGCACGATAGTGGACACTGTTGCTCTGCCGGACGGCCGCGTACAACTGAACCAATACCTGACATTGACCAGCTTCAAGGACTCGCTCTTTGCCATCGATCCGCTGGTAGTGACAAGTGGTCAAGACTCGTTTTGGACCGATCCGATGGCGCTGAACGTGGTGCAACCCTTCGAGATTGACAGCGCCATGGCTGTCACCGACATCAAGGATATAGAGAAAGCACCTATCTGGTGGTGGGGAATCATCCGCTGGATATTGCTGGGTCTGCTGATTGCCGGACTGGCTGTCGGAGGCTATTATCTGTGGCGCTGGATCGAGAGCAAACGCAAACCGCAAGAGGAGGAGATCGATCCCGAACTGCTGCGTCCGGCGGACGAAGTGGCGCTGGAGAAACTGGATGCCATCAAGGCACAGAAGATATGGAAGGACGGTAAGGTCAAAGAGTACCAGACCGACCTGACAGATGTGGTGCGCGAGTATATCAGCCGCCGATTCGGTGTACAGAGTACGGAGAAAACCAGCGACGAGACACTGCGCGCAATGAAGCCGATATTGGACAGCAACCAGCCGTCAGCCGATGGTATTCAGAACGGCAAGGAGCTCTATGAGCGACTGAAGAAGATGCTGCAGTTGGCAGACTTGGTTAAGTTTGCCAAGTGGCACACTACGCCCGATGAGAACGAGATGGCGCTTACCACCGCATATGAGTTTGTCCAAGAGACGAAGGAAGTACAAAGTGACGAAGTAGAAAGTACAAAGGAGGAAGAGATATGACATTTGCTAATCCCGGATATTTATGGCTGTTGCTGCTCCTGATACCCATCATCGGATGGTATATCTACGAGTTGCGCAAGTCGGACGCCAGCGTGCAGTTGAGCGACACCGCTACGTTGGCCAAGCAGCCTAAGAGCCTGCGTATCTACCTGTTGCACGTGCCGTTTGTGCTGCGTGTGGCTGTAGTCACCTTGCTCAGTCTGGCTCTGTCGCGTCCGCAACTAACCAACCGTTGGTCGTCGGAATCGACCGAAGGAATCGATATTATGATGGCGCTGGATATATCGGGAACGATGTTGGCCGAAGACTTGCGTCCTAACCGTTTGGAGGCAGCCAAACAGGTGGCGTCGGATTTCGTTATTGCCCGTCCGAACGACCAGATCGGTCTGGTGGTTTTTGCCGGCGAGAGTTTCACCCAGTGCCCGCTGACTACCAATCACGCCGTGCTGGTCAATCTCTTCAAATCGGTCGAGTACGGTATGATAGAGGACGGAACGGCTATTGGTCTCGGTCTGGCCAATGCGGTCAACCGTATGAAGGACAGCGAGACCAAATCCAAAGTGGTGATCCTGTTGACCGACGGTAGCAACAACCGCGGCGATATCGATCCGCAGACAGCGGCAGAGATAGCCAAGACCTTCGGTATCCGTGTTTATACGGTGGGCGTAGGTAGTTACGGCCAAACACGTGTGCCGGTGCGCACACCCATGGGCATGCAGTATATGACTATGGACTCGGAGTTTGACGAGGGTACGCTGCGCCGCATAGCGGAGACCACCGGAGGCCAGTATTTCCGTGCAACCGACAACAATAGTCTGAAGCAGATCTACGAGCAGATAGACCAACTGGAGAAAACCAAGATGCGTGTGCGCGAATATGCCAAGCACACCGAGAACTTCGCTCCGTTCCTTTACGCTGCTTTGCTATGCCTGCTGCTGGAGATTCTGCTGCGCTACTTTGTTCTGCGAACAATCGCGCAATAAAACCGTAAATCGTAAATCATCTAATCGTTAATCAAGATGTTTAGATTCGCAAATATTGATTTTCTTTGGCTGCTATTGAGCATTCCGGCTTTTGTGGCTGCCTATATATGGTACACGCATCGTAAGCGTCGTCAGTTGGAGGCGTTCGGCGATCGCGAGTTGGTGGAGGCGCTGATGCCTAATGCCAGTCGTGTGCGCCCTGCCGTCAAGTTCAGTATTCTGATGGTGGCATTGGCGTTGCTGATTATCGCAGCCGCCCGTCCGCAGTTCGGTCAGAGCGAGCGTACCGAGAAAAGACAAGGTATAGAGGCCATTGTGGCACTGGATATATCCAATTCAATGATGGCCGAGGATGTTGCGCCGAACCGTCTGGACCGTGCCAAACAGATGTTGAGCAAGATGATGGACAACATGGTGAACGACAAAATCGGTCTGGTTGTATTTGCCGGCGACGCGTTCATCCAACTGCCTATCACCTGCGACTATGTGTCGGCCAAGATGTTCTTGAACAGCATCACTCCTAATCTGATTAAGACACAGGGAACGGCTATCGGTCAGGCACTGTCCACCGCTATCCGCTGCTTCGGCGAGCAGAGCGAAGCCAGCCGCGCCATCATACTGATCACCGATGGTGAGAACCACGAGGACGACGCCGTAGCTGTGGCTAAGCGCGCCAAAGAAGCAGGCATCAAGATTCTGGTGGTGGGTATCGGTAAACCCGAAGGAAGTCCTATTCCTATCGCCGGAACCAACAACTATATGAAGGACCGCCAGGGCAATGTGGTTGTCAGCCGTCTGAACGAAGATATGTGTCGCGAGATAGCGCAAGCCGGCGACGGCATATACGTACGCTGCGACAATACCAACACCGCTATGCGTGCCCTGCAGAAAGAGCTGGATACACTGGCTACACAAGAGATTGAGACACAAGTGTTTACCGACTACAACGAGCAGTTCCAGAGTTTTGCTCTCATCGCACTGCTGCTGCTTGTGATCGATTTCTTCATCTTCAACCGCAAGAACAAGTCATTAACCCGACTGGATATATTTGGAGAGAAATAATATGAAACGAGTACTGATTATATGTCTATTGGCTATCGCCGCTTATCCTCCGTTGTTCGCACAGCGTGAGGCGGGCGATGTGCGCCGTGGCAATCGCGAGTATAAGAAACAGGATTTCACCGAGGCGGAGGTGGACTACCGCCGTGCGCTGGAGACCAACAAGAATAGTTATGAGGCGCACTACAATCTGGGCGATGCGCTGTACCGCCAGGACAAGTATGCCGACGCGCAAGCCGAGTTTGAGACTGCAGCCAAGATGCTGGATCCGAAGAAGGACAAAGAGCGTTATGCCAAGTCGATGCACAACATCGGCAACTGCAATTTTGCGCAACAGCAATACGACAAGGCTGTGGCCGCTTATCAGGCTTCGCTGCGTGCTAATCCGAAAGACAATGATACGCGTTACAACCTGGTGAAGGCAATGCAGATGTTGCAGCAGCAACAGCAGCAACAGCAGCAGAACCAACAGAACCAAGATCAGCAGCAACAACAGCAGCAACAGCAAGAGCAACAGGAGCAGAATCAGGATCAGGAGCAACAGCAGCAAGAGCAACAAGAACAACAGCAGGACGACAAGATGGACAAGGAGACTGCCGAACAGATTCTGCAAGCGCTGGAGCAAGACGAACAAGATACGCAGGAGAAAATGCAACGGCAGCAGGGTAAGAAGCGCCGCGTAGAAAAGGAGTGGTAGTATATTTGCTTATTCTTGGTATCTTCGGCTTTCCGGTCCGGTCACTATGAAACCCATAACTCCCTCACCGAGAAGACCAAATCTGCCCAAGAATAATTCAAATACTAAAAAATTACTTACTATCGTATGAAAAGAATACTATCGATATTATGTACATTGTACATCGTCACTTTGTCCTTGTGGGCAGAGGACGTTGTGTTTAAGGCGAGTGCGCCGAGTCAGGTTATTGTAGGACGGCCGTTCCAGTTGACCTATTCGGTCAATCAGCGCAGTCGCGATCTGCGTGCTCCGGAGATTTCGGATTTTGATGTATTGGCCGGTCCGTACACATCCACTAGCAGCAGTACATCGTTTGTGAACGGACACCGCACCTCTTCGTTCAACCAGACCTACACCTACACGCTGATGGCTAGCAAAGCCGGCACATTCACTATTCCGCCTGCTACGATCAAGGTGGACGGCGAGAGCGTGCAGTCCAACGGCGTGCGTATCCAGGTGTTGCCTGCCGACGAACAACCTGCGCAGCAGTCCAACAACGGAGCGGCGCAGCAACAGTCCGGAGCGGCTGCTGGCGGTCAGCAATCAGCGGCAAGCAGCCAGAGCGCTGCCAATAGCGAGAACCTCTTTGTCCGTACTATCGCCAGCAAGACGCGTGTGCACGAGCAAGAGGCGCTGATGATCACCTACAAACTCTATTTTGCGAATGTGGATGTGGCGCAACTGACCAACAACACCAAGTTGCCGGAGTTCACCGGTTTTCTCAAGCAGGAGTTGGAGCAGGGCGAGATACAGACGCAACTGGAGCACTACAACGGCCGCAACTACCAGACGGCTGTGCTCTATCGCACTATCCTCTATCCGCAGCACTCGGGTGATATAACGATCGATCCGGCTAAGTTCGAGGCCGTTCTTCGCGTACAGACCCAACGCCAGGTACGTAGCATCTTTGACGACTTCTTTGCCTCGTACACCAATGTCACCAAGATGTTGACTGCGCCCGGTGTTACCATCCACGTAGCGGCTCTGCCGGGTGGCAAACCCGCAGGATTCTCCGGCGGAGTGGGTAAGTTCTCGATGACTCCGTCTATCTCGCAGACCGAACTGCAGACCAACGATGCCGTGACCATCAAGATAGATATCACCGGTGCCGGCAATATGAAGTTGCTGAAGACACCGGCTATCGACTGGCCCGAAGGATTCGAACCCTACGACCCGAAGGTGACGAACAACTTCAATACTTCTACAGCCGGCGTCAGCGGCACCAAGTCGATCGAGTATTTGGCTATTCCGCGCAACGCAGGCGAATATACTATTCCGCCTATTACGTTCAGCTATTTCGATATCGAGGACAAGGCCTATCGCACGCTCTCTACGCCGGAATATACCATCAACGTCAAGCGTGGAGCCGGCGACAACGGCGATAAAGGCGACGGAGCGAACGGTGTTGTTTCGTACACGCAGAAGGAGGACATCAAGCAGTTAGGAACCGATATTCGCTATATCGATACACGCGTACTGGCCAACGGACGCAAGGCACAAGGCGACAGCGTTGTCACCTTCGGCAGTCTCGAGTACTGGCTGTGCTATCTGTTGCCGCTGCTGATTGCTTGTGTTGTGCTGGTTGTTCTGCGCAAGCAGATCAAGGAGAACGCCGACATCACACGTGTCAAGTACAAGCATGCCAACAAGGTGGCCCAGAAGCGACTGAAAGCTGCAGCGGCTGCACTGAA
>JAEEHO010000163.1 GCA_016280845.1 Paludibacteraceae bacterium
CAGGGTAGAGCAGAACAAGTAACAGGTCTCGATCTGTCTACTGCTATGATGGAAATTGGCGAAGAAAAATGTGAAGCCAAAGACTTACCTGTTGAGTTCATCTTTGGCAATGCCCAGGAGATGCCATTTGAGGACAATTCGTTTGATGGAGTCACTTGTGCTTATGGATGTCGCAATTTTAGTGATTTGGATGCTGGATTGCGCGAGATGTATCGTGTCCTAAAACCCGGTGGACAAGTAACCATCCTTGAGTTCTCTTATCCTTCCGGCAAGATTATCCAGCCTCTGTATGACTTGTACTTTACTCATATTCTGCCTTTTGTCGGACGTATCATAAGTCATGACAAAACAGCATATACGTATTTGAATAAGAGCGTCAAGCATTTTTGTTGGGGTGAGGCGTTTGTGCATCATTTGCATGATGCTGGTTTTCGCGATGAACATTTCATGCCACTCACATTCGGTATTACTACCATTTATACAGCTGTCAAATTAAATAATTAAAATATGGTTAAGCATATCATTTTATGGAAATTGCGCTCAGAATTGAGCGCAGAAGAGAAACAAGCAAAAGCGCTTGCTATTAAACAGGGGCTTGAAGGCCTGAAAGGCCAAGTTCCAGGGTTGTTGGATATCCATGTCCAGATAGATGGTCGTCTCGAGAGCAGCAATGCGGACATTATGCTCGATTGTACTTTGGATTCGCCGGAATCACTCAAGGGATATGCCGTACACCCTGCACATGTGGCTGTGGCTAATGGTATTGTTCGTCCTAATACAGAACTGCGTACTTGCCTTGACTACGAGTACTAAAAACAACGCACGAGCGCTATCGGCGCGTGCGTACATGCATAAATAAGAAAAGTCTCCCATTTGAGGAGACTTTTCTTATACTTCTGATTACCAGCTGCTTGGCAACATGTGCTTATACGGCTTGTCGGTAAGACGGCACGCAGCACAATTGTCCCAACGGTAAGTAAAGGTTAGGCCGACTTGGAACCAACCATCGTTCCAGTGAAGATGCCTCTTTCCATCCTTATCTGTCCAGAATCCAACGTCATTTCCGTTCACCGGAACATGCACGTGCTTGTCATTCTGGCTTGCTGCAAGTGGGAATGCATCCAGGTTCATGTAGGATTGATCACACAAACCTTCTTGAACCATTACCTCAAATGTCAGCATCCACGATGGTGACAAATTCCAACTGTAACCCAGGCCCAATTGAACCATCGGCAGAATACCGAATGTTTGTCCTTGCACTCTGTCCAGCACGCCCGGATTGAAATTCGGGGATACCTCATACAGGAAATCGTAATCGTAGATGTAACTACACGTAACGGCAATACCTCCATAAAGGAAAAGACCATAATGTCTCATAGGGTAGTACTCAATTCCTGCTGCTGGCTGAATGAATGCTGAGTTAAACTTACGGAAATCATAACGCGGAGTTGACAAAGCTTCAAACTTCATCTTGTTGTTACCACTCAGCGTACCGCCTGATAATGTCGTGCGTAATGCACAGTGTTTGCTGATAGGCATGTGATAAGCTAAGGTTAGGGATCCACCATAACTGACGTTTTCCTTGTTGAAACCGCCATTAAAGGCAACACCTACGTTGTCCACGTCACCGTAGTAGTACATAGCATAAAAGCCGAAACTAAGACCCTGAGTGACAAAATAGTTCTTGGCGTTGTAGAGACCTGTGATTCGACTCTGTTTCTTGTTCCAAGTAATACGCTCATTGTCGCGGTGATGCGTCGCATACATGGAAGAAGATAGTAGGAGTAACACTACCCCAACTAATACCAATTTCGCTGATTTAATTGTATTCATTATAGTTAAACACATTACAGGGTGCAAAATTACAAAAAAGAATTCATTTATGCAAATGTTCAGAGCATTTTTTTTAGAAAACGATTCTTTTTTTCAAAAATACCACAGTTTTTGTTTGCATTTGAAACTAATATTTGCGTTTCAATGCTAAACAAAGTGAGCCGTGAATAGCAAAAAAGGAACTCGAAAGTTCCTTTTTAGTAGTGCTACCCGGACTCGAACCGGGGTTTACGGCGTGAGAGGCCGTTGTCCTAGGCCACTAGACGATAGCACCGAGGTAACGTATTTTCAAAAAAATAGGCTTCCTTCTCGAAAGCGGGTGCAAAAGTACTGCTTTTTTTTGACATGACCAAATTTTTTGAAAAAAAAATGACATTTTTGTGTGTTTTTTTGTTTATTTGCGTTTTTTATTGTAATTTTGTGCCCTATTTACACACGCGTATATATAATAATGTGCTATGAATACTAATTTCGGATTTGTGCGAGTGGCCGCCGCAGTGCCTACTTTGCGAGTGGCAGATTGCCGATTTAATGCCGAGCAGATCAAACTGCAGATAGACGAAGCTATCGCCGAGGGCGTGGAAGTTATCTGTTTCCCGGAACTCAGTTTGACGGGCTACACTTGTGCCGACTTGTTCTTTACGCAGCAACTGCAACAAAGCAGTATGCGTGAATTGGAAGGTATCTGCGATTACACGCGCGGCAAAGCTATCATTGTGCTTGTCGGCGCTCCATTGCAAGTAGACAACGACTTGTACAATTGCGCCTTCGTTATTACTGATGGCGAAGTGATGGGCGTTGTGCCTAAAGTAAACTTGCCGAATACGGGCGAGTTCTACGAGAAGCGTTGGTTCACCGGTGGCCGTGCTGCGCGCGAATATACGCCGGGAGGTATCGCACCGCGTATCCCTAAGACTGAAATATGGAGTGGAGAAGTGCCTTTTGGTACCGATTTGCTCTTTTCTACACGCAACTATACCTTTGGTATAGAGATATGCGAGGATTTGTGGAGTCCGCTACCTCCTTCAACACAATTGTCTATTCAGGGTGCTGAACTTATATTCAATCTATCTAGCAGTAACTGTTTGGTTGGCAAGCATGCCTTTCGACGTGCTATGATTTCACAACAGTCTGCACGCGTTCATTGCGGTTATATTTATACCTCGTCCGGAGTTGGCGAGTCAACAACGGACGTAGTTTTCTCTGGTAGCACATATATTGCCGAGAATGGCAAAATGTTACAAGAGGGCGAACGTTTCTTGCGCGAGAACACGATGATTATTCAAGAAATCGATATTGAGCGTTTGCGTACCGATCGTCAGCGCAATACTAATTTTACCAAGGACCAAACGGGCCACTATCGTCGTATCAATGTCGCACCGAGTGAGCGCGAAGAGGAGTTCACCGAGCCTATCCATCGTCATTTCTCTACATCGCCGTTTTTGCCGGCAAAGGCAGACGAGGACACATATTGTACTGACGTTTTCTCTATACAAACGAGTGCGCTCGCGCGCAGGTGGGAGCACACGCATGCGCAGACGCTAATAATAGGTATATCCGGAGGTCTCGATAGCACACTAGCTTTGCTTGTGTGCGTACAGGCGGCTGACCGCTTGGGCTACGACCGCAAGCAAGTGGTGGGCGTCACCATGCCGGGATTCGGCACTAGCGACCGCACGCACAACAATGCCGTCGAACTGATGGAACTGCTGGGTATAACCCACCGCGAAATCAGTATATGCGACGTAGCCACTCAACATCTGGCTGATATTGAGCACAATATGGATATCCACGATGTGACTTATGAGAATGCACAAGCACGTATCCGCACGCTCATTCTCATGGATCTGGCCAACGAACTGAATGGTATAGTGGTCGGAACAGGCGATTTGAGCGAATTGGCGCTCGGTTGGGCAACCTATTGCGGCGACCAGATGTCAATGTACGGCGTCAATGCGGGTATTCCTAAGACTCTCGTGCGCTATCTGGTTAAGTATGCGGCAGAGAATATGTATGGCGAGGACTTGCGCCGCGTGCTGCTGGACGTTGTAGATACACCTGTTTCGCCGGAACTGCTGCCAACCACCGCTGATGGCGATATTGCGCAGAAGACCGAAGACAAAGTGGGACCGTACGAACTGCACGACTTCTTTATCTACTATTTCCTCAGATACGGTTTCACGCGCGAGAAAATCAAATATATGGCCGTTCAGGCTTTTGACGACAAATACGACGAAGAGACTATCGACAAGTGGCTCAACGTCTTCATGCGCCGTTTCTGCCAACAGCAATTCAAACGCAGTTGTATGCCGGACGGACCTAAAGTGGTGAGTGTCAGCCTTTCGCCGCGCGGAGACTGGAGAATGCCGAGTGACGCAACATGTATCTAAAATAACCTAATCACAAATGTCAAATATCAAAAACGATATATCTCTATTGCCGTACAACACGTTCCGCATGGACGTGAAGGCTAAAATCTTTGCCGAATACTCTTCAGTAGAGGAGTTGCGCGAACTGTTGAACCAATATCGCGGCGAGCGTCTGTTGCATATAGGCGCAGGCAGCAACCTGCTCTTTACCAAGGATTTCGATGGAGTCATCCTGCATTCCGCCATGCGCCGTGCGCGTGCATTGGACGAAGACGGCGACACGGTTCTGATAGAAGCAGACAACGGACTGGTGTTGGACGAACTGATTGCACAATTGTGCGATATGGGACTTTCCGGCATGGAGAATCTCAGTTATATCCCGGGCGAAGTGGGAGCGAGTGCCGTTCAGAACGTCGGCGCTTATGGCGTGGAGGCCAAGGATGTGATTGAGCAGGTCAAGGCCGTTTCCGTTGCCGATGGCACAGAGCGAATCTTCACAAACGAGGAGTGCAAATACGGCTACCGAGACAGCATTTTTAAGAACGAATTGCAGGGCAAATATATAATCACACATGTCGTTTATCGCTTGAATAAACGCCTCGAACCAAAGCTGGATTATGGCAACTTACGCAGCGAAGTGGGTGAGAGTGTATCCGCCATGTCTATTCGCGAGGCTGTAATACGTATTCGCCAGCAAAAACTGCCGGAAGTAAGCGAGATCGGTAGTGCCGGTTCGTTCTTCAAGAATCCGATAGTGTCTCGAACCGACTTCGAAGCAATCTCGAACCGACTTCGAGATATAACCGTTCCATATTATGAACAGGAAGGCGGTATTAAGATTCCTGCGGCATGGCTAATCGAGCAATGCGGATGGAAAGGCAAGATCGTTGGCGGCGCGCAGTGTTATCCCAAACAACCGCTTGTTTTGGTCAATACGGGCAACGCTACGCCACAAGATATCATCACGCTTGCGCAGAATATCTGCGATAGTGTCAAAGACAAGTTCGGCATCACCATCTCCCCGGAGGTGAATTATATCTAATCAATACACAATCAACATTCCACAATCATATGGCAAGTTTTATAGTAGAAGGAGGACACAAACTGCACGGCAGTATTACACCGCAGGGCGCAAAGAATGAGGCGCTGCAAGTGTTGTGCGCG
>JAEEHO010000164.1 GCA_016280845.1 Paludibacteraceae bacterium
CTCTCGCTGGGTATTCCGCTGGTGGATGTCAACCATCTGCAAGGCCATGTGCTGGCGCATTTTGTTGAACCGAGCGAAGAACTGAAGGCGCAAACGCCATCGCTGCAAGGAGTGGAAATCAAGCACCCTTCAATGCCGTTCTTGTGCCTGCTGGTCAGCGGCGGCAACAGCCAGATAGTGCTCGTCAAGGCCTACAACAATATGCAGATCATCGGACAGACGATAGACGATGCAGCCGGCGAAGCGTTCGACAAGTGCGCCAAAGTGCTGGGTCTGCCTTACCCGGGCGGACCGTGGATAGACAAACTGGCCAAACTGGGCGATGCAAACAAATACCCGTTTGCCAAACCTAACATCGCCGGCTACGACTACTCGTTCTCCGGCCTGAAAACATCGTTCCTCTACACGCTGCGCGATATGCTGAAGGCGAACAATGTGGAGACGATCGACCAACTGGCGGAGTGTGTGCCTAACCTGCGCGAAGACATGTGTGCTTCGCTGCAAACAACCGTGGTGGACATTCTCATGCGCAAACTAAAGAAAGCGGCACAAGACCTGGGGATCAAGCAAGTAGCGGTCGCCGGCGGCGTGAGCGCCAACAGCGCATTGCGTCAGGCATTTATCGACTACGGCAAGAAGTATCATTGGGATGTGTTCATTCCGCCATTCTCCTTCACCACCGACAATGCCGCCATGGTGTGCCAGGCAGGTTACTTCAAGTACCTCGACAACGATTTCTGCGCTATAGATGAAGTTCCGTTCGCTAAAACAACGATATAGCAAAGGCGAAAAGTTATAGAACGAATGGCAAAAAAGAAGGAAATATTGGAACCATACATGGACGTTATTATTTTTATGGTAACGTTGCTGGTCGTCAATTATTTCTGGAAATACACGGTCATAGGCGATGAGTACGGCGACGAGGTGACATGGTTCGGTCTGGACATCACCGCGCCGTTCGAATTCATGTCATGCCACGTGGCGGCGATGGTCTATTGGATTGTTTCGCTCTTTCGCGACACCGCACACATGGTCGGCGAACACACTATTCGTTTCGACTCAGGCTCCGCCACTACTATCATTTGGGGCTGCTCGGGACTCAAACAAATGTTCATTTGGCTATGCCTCATGCTCACCGTACGCGGTAACCGCACAACATGGCTGCACAAACTGTGGTACATACCGCTCGGATGGATTTGCTGCCACATATTCAATATACTGAGAATCTTTTGGATAGCCCTGATTATAGAACATCACCCGGAACTGTTCCACTTGATGCATGACTATATTTTCAAATACATTTTCTATGCTATGCTCTTTGGACTCTGGGTACTATTTGTTGAAAAAATAAGAAAAGAATGAATATATCTGTTTTCTCTCTTCCCGGACGTGTGTGCAGCACAGCTGCCATTCGGGACATTGCCGCCAAGGCACAAACGCCCTACACGCTCATATGCCTCAAACCCAATATTGAATGGGTTTATTTGGGTCAGGAGCGAATGATTCAGGTCATGGAAATGACCGGCGCCACCATGGTCTATGCCGACCATTTCGCCAAGATAGGAGACTCCGTTACCGAAGCGCCTGTTATCGATTATCAGATAGGCGCACTCCGTGACGACTTCGATTTTGGTAGCGTACTGCTATGGGACACAGCCAGACTCAAAGCACTCGTTTCCCGCATGGTCAAAGAATATGAATTTGCCGGCCTCTACGATTTAAGGCTTCGTGCAGCAGAAGTAAATGGCGAAGCATGTAGCGATTATATCGCCCATATTCCTGAATACCTCTACTACGAAGTAGAAACCGATACCCGTAAGTCCGGAGAGAAACTGTTTGACTACGTTGACCCGCGCAACCGTCAGGTGCAAATAGAGATGGAGCAATGCGTCACAGCGCACCTCAAGCGTATCGGCGGATATCTGCAACCGGGCGAATACAAAGCCCTGCCGGAAGCGGAGAACTATCCCGTTACCGCCAGCGTTATCATCCCTTGCAAGAACCGTGTACGCACGATTGCCGACGCTATTCATAGTGCGCTCAACCAGAAAGTGCGTGCGCACTACTCTTTCAACGTTATCGTAGTGGATGACAACTCCATCGACGGCACTAAAGAGACAATATCCAATATACAATCTCAAGTATCCAATGGGCAATTGGTCTATATTGCCCAAGACCCAACTTGGCACGCCATCGGCGGCAACTGGAACGTGGCCATTCATGACCCGCGTTGCGGCAAATATGCCATTCAGTTAGATAGCGACGACACCTATTTCGACGAGAATACCGTTCAAAAGTTCATCGATGCTTTCGAAGGATCCCCGTCACCCGTCACCCATAACCCGTCACCCCTATTCGGCATGGTTATCGGTACTTACCAACTGACCGACATAGCAGGCAACCCCCTGCCTCCGGGAGTAATCGACCACCGCGAGTGGACCGATGATAACGGACGCAATAATGCGCTACGTATCCACGGATTGGGTGCTCCGCGTGGATGCTATGTTCCGCTACTC
>JAEEHO010000165.1 GCA_016280845.1 Paludibacteraceae bacterium
CAATTTGCCACTTTTACGGAAGCACTACGCAATCTTAAAGATAGCATTCAGCCCAACGAAACGGAGGAGCACAACAAAGATTATGTGAAGGAGTTTTTGCGTGCCGCTTTTTATGGAAATACGAATCTGGTTAATACAGCCGGTTCGATTGATTGCGCTATATATCAATCCAAAGACGCGAATAGCTCTATAGAAGTTATTATAGAAGCTAAAGCTCCAAATAATCAATCAGAATTCCCCTCTTGCAATAACTTAAACTGCAAGGCAATGCAAGAACTGGTGTTGTACTTTATGCGTGAGCGTTTCCAAAAGAAGAATATCACTCTTAAGCATCTCATTATTACTAATGGCTTTGAATGGTATGTAATAGACGCAGTTGAATTTGAAAAGTACTTTGCAAACGATAATAAATTTGTTAAAATCTATAATGAATGGGCGAATAAGGAGACTATTTTTGTCGATACAAAGGATTTCTATTCAGAAATAGCTAAGCCAAAGATAGATCAAGTCAAACAAAATATAACTTTTGCGTACCTTGATATCCGTACTCTTAAGCATGAAAACGAACAGTTAAGACTCTACAGAATTCTTCAACCGGCTCATCTTCTTAAACAATTCAAATTTGCAGATTCTAATAAACTTAATACTGCTTTCTACAATGAGTTATTGCACATCATAGGTTTGGAGGAGCGTAAGAAGAATAACAAGAATGTGATAGAGAGAAAGGACAAAGATCACAGAGACGAATACTCTCTATTAGAAAACACAATATATCAGTTGGAAGATTTTAATCTCTCGGAAGATGAAACTTTTAATATTGCTCTTAATCTTGTGATCACATGGGTTAACCGTATCTTGTTCTTGAAGTTATTGGAAAGTCAACTTATAAGTTATCATGGACAAAAGAGCTTAGATCAATACACTTTTCTAGATACACGTAAAATAAAGAACTTTGATGAACTGAATGAATTGTTTTTGAAGGTTCTGGCATTGCCTTGCACTCAACGTCCTCAACAAGTAAAGGATAAGTTCTGTTATGTGCCATACCTAAATAGTTCGCTCTTTGAAATGACTTCCAACGAGAGTACCTATTTTAGAATCACAGGACTGAAACAAGGAGACTTGCCTCTATATGCTCGTACTGTGCTCAAAGATGTTAACGGACATCCAATGAGAATGCAAATGGATACCTTAGACTATCTGTTCCGTTTCTTGAACTCATACGATTTTGGAAGCGAACAAAACGATGATGTCACCCAATAAGAAAACAAAACGCTCATCAATGCTTCTGTACTTGGTCTTATTTTTGAGAAGATTAATGGTTATAAAGACGGTTCTTTCTTTACCCCTGGATTCATCACACAATATATGTGTCGTGAAACGATAGACCGAACCATAATACAAAAGTTTAATGACCATTTTGGTTTTTCTTGTTCGACGCTTATAGATATTCACAATCAGGATTTCGATAAGCAAGAAGCAATTGAAATATTAGATAGCATAACGTTGTGCGACCCTGCGGTTGGATCTGGCCACTTCTTGGTGTCCGCGTTGAATTATCTTATTGCCGTTCGGGCTGAACTAGGATTGCTATATGATGAAAACGGCAAACGGCTCAAAGATTACAATTTCAGTATAGACAATGATGAATTGATTGTAACCGACGAAGAAGGCGAAATCTTTCATTATAATCCAAACAACATAGAGAGTCAACGTGTTCAGAAGACATTGTTTGACCTCAAACGGAAAATTATAGAAAACAACCTATTTGGAGTCGATATAAACCCCAACTCAGTAAATATATGCCGTTTGCGCCTATGGATTGAGTTGCTTAAGAATGCGTATTATAAAGATACGATAGAATTAGAAACGTTGCCGAATATCGATATTAATATCAAATGTGGCAACTCGCTCATATCTCGCTATCCGGTGAGAGTTGGCTTTTATGGAGGCTTTAACGATAATCAATTAAAGACACGCATTGAAGCATATAAAAATGCGGTTCGTGAATACAAAGCAACCAGTAACAAAGAGCAGAAGAAAGAAGTTGCCGAACAAATCAGCATTATCAAATCTCATTTGCTCAATCCGGCATCCCAATTGAATTTGTTTGAACGCAAGCAAGAAGTTAACAAAGAGGAACGACTCATACAAAATGCAAATCCTTTAGAATGGATGATTGAGTTCCCGGAAGTATTAGACGAAAATGGAGTATTTAAGGGATTTGATATTGTTATTGGTAATCCGCCGTATATTGTCTCTAGTAATAAAATCTATAGAGGGTATAAAACTTATAATTGTCATGAGTTATACGCATATTTCTTTGAATTGGCTACGCTATTATTACATGATCAAGGAATATTATCATTTATTACTGCTTCATTATATGTAAAAGGGTATAAATTCGCCTCTCTTCGCATACATCTTGAGAATAATCTTAAACTAGTTGAATATAAGCCTCAAGGAGATAATATATTCGAAAATGTTAATATGCCAACTGCAACCTTTATCGGAGAAAAGGGTAAAGGCTCATGGAAGTGTGATCAATTAAATCCACTTGCGAACTTAACATCCAAAATAGCATATAATCAAAAGCATTTAGACCAGATATCTCAAATACAAAGAGGATTAGAGATAAGTAGAGAAGCGGTATCAGACTATGGAGATTACCCATGTATTACAGGAACAGTAGTCAGTAAGTTTGTACCACATACAATAAAGTATATCTCAAAAGAAACCCTCACTCAGAATTCAAAAGATGAGAAGTACTTTTCTAACGAACGAATATTGCTTAGAGAAACAGGTAGTTATCTAATGGCATTATACTTGAATGAACATCTTTATTCAAATAGAAGTTTGTATTCCATTATCATCAATGATGATTCATACAATACAAAATATGTTTTGGCATGTTTGAATTCTTCTTTGTTGCAATTTTACTATAAGGTTCAATTCAAAGCGGAAACAGAATTGTTCCCTAAAATACGAATTGCACAAGTTAAGTTACTTCCTATACATTCAGCCTCTCCAGAGCAGCAACAACCGATAATTGAGTTGGTAGATGCTATCCTAGGAGCAAAGCGTCAAGACCCGCAAGCAGATACATTCGACTTGGAGAAACAAATAGACCAATTGGTATACAAACTGTATGACCTCACACCCGATGAGATACAACTGATAGAGCAATAACTCCCAAAGCGACTTCGGTCGCTTCTTGTTTAAGCGGGCGAAGGGACGAGAGAGGTTACTCTTTGTCCCCCTTCGCTCTCCGCACTGCCATCAACCGCAGTGCGGTTTTTGTAGGTGCAAAAGCCTATAAATGAAGAAAAAATATATTTTTCCATAAAATAATTTCCATAAAATGGAAAAAAGTTGTATGTTTATGCTTTTTGAAGAAGTATTTGCATAGATAACGTACACCCCTTTCCTCTCCGCACTGCGGTTGATGGCAGTGCGGAGAAGGGAGGTACAAAAGCCTATAAATAAAGAAAAAATATATTTTTTCCATAAAATAATTTCCATAAAACGGAAAAAAGTTGTATCTTTGCGCCGGATTACAAAAAATCAATGCTTTATGGAGACCAATATCATTAATCCGTTTATCACTACCGGTTATGCTGGAGCAGCGTATTTCTGCGACCGTGAACAAGAAACCGAGGACATAATCCGCCTGCTAACAAACGGCAACAACGTGGCGCTAATCTCCCCGCGCCGCTATGGTAAGACTAACCTTATTCGCCATTGTTTTGCTCAGCCTGCTATCGCGGATAAGTATTATACGTTTATTATTGATATCTATTCCACTAAGTCGGTAGCAGATATGGTTCACCGCTTGGGCCTCTCTATTATGGAGACTCTGAAACCACAAGGCCGCAAAGCTTGGGAGAAGTTTGTTACAATGCTCCGTTCAGTACAAACCGGCATCAGTTTTGACATTGCCGGCAATCCATCTTGGATGATGAGTGTCGGAGATATAACTACACCAACTACTACATTGGAGGAAATCTTTGCCTACCTCGAACAAGCAGACAAACCTTGCATAGTCGCTATAGATGAGTTTCAACAAATTACACATTATGGTGACGAGCGTATAGAGGCCACATTGCGCACATACATTCAGTATTGTAATAATACTCATTTCCTCTTTGCTGGTTCGCAGCGTCATTTGATGAGCCAGATGTTTCTTTCTCCGGCTCGTCCGTTCTATCAAAGTGTATCGCTATACAATCTGCCGCTGCTGCCGGAAGACAAATACACGGACTTCTGTTTGCGTCTATTCGAACAAAAAGGGAAACATTTAGCCGCAGAGGTACCACATACCTTGTACGAGCGTTTTGACGGCATCACATACTATATGCAACGTGCCATGAATGAATTGTTTTCGCTTACCCCGGAGGGCGGTTCATGTGAAGCAAAAGACATTGACAATGCTTTGAACAATATCATTCTTTCTTCTGCACTCATCTATGAAGATCTGATGTATCAGTTGCCGGAGAAACAATCGCTGGTTTTGCGAGCTATAGCCAGAGAAGGAAAGGCGCAGAATTTGACATCCGGCAAGTTTATCCGCAAGTACGGATTGCTCTCGACCAGTTCTGTCAAATCAGCTGTACCTGCTTTGCTTGACAAAGGACTAATAACCAATGAATTTGGCGTTTATCAGTTATACGATAAGTTTTTTGAGATGTGGTTGACCGAACGGCAATTCTAATCCTCCCGTATCATTCCGTTTGTCCCCCTTTCCTCTCCGCACTGCCATCAACCGCAGTGCGGTTTTTGTAGGTGCAAAAGCCTAAAAATAAAGAAAATATACCTTTCTTATGTGTGGCGGATGATAGCCTCAGCGGCAGAAAGAGAACAAGTGCTTAGCATGGTCCGGATATGCTCGTAGTCAGAGAGCATGGCGGGAATGGCTGAATCATCCTTCAAGAGACGGCGCAGCTCGGCCTCAATCTTATCGGCCGTAAAATCATTGGCCACCAGTTCGCGGATAACCTCTTTGCCCGCAAGAATATTGACCAACGTGAAATAGCGAATAGAGAATACGAGCGGTTGCAGTCCGCGTATCCATCCCAGAAAACGCGCACATGCCAGATGATAAACCGCCACCTGCGGACAACCGAGCAAAGCCGTCTCTAGCGTTGCTGTTCCGGAATTGACCACAGCGATGCGCGCACTCCGCACGCAAGCGTACGTCTCGCGCGAGAGCGTTTCACCCTCACGCAGATAAGGCGTATAGGCCGAATCATCCATGCCCGGCGCAGCCGTGACTACTATTCGATAGTCCGGAAAACGACGTGCCGCCTCCAGCATAACGGGCAGACAGTGCTTGACCTCGCTCGGACGGCTACCAGGGAGTATGGCTATCAGACCGCTTTCGCTGTTTGACGTCAGACCGGCAGCGTTATTTGAGTTCAGATACTTATTAATAGCCTCAGCGGTAGGATTTCCCACGTAGGTGCATTGGTAGCCGTAGCGGGCGTAAAAATCGGGTTCAAAAGGAAAAATTGCCAGTACCTCGTCACACAGCTTGGCTATCTGATGGATACGCCACCGTTTCCACGCCCAAACTTTAGGCGGAATATAGTAGTATATCTTAGTCTTTGGCAGACGGCGGCGACAAAAGGCCGCCATCTTGAGATTGAATGACGGATAGTCTATCAGAATGAGTGCGTCGGGCTGCTCGTCCAGCAGTGCCCGACGGGCAATCAGGAAATTGCGGCGTATCAGCGGTAGATGAGCCAATACAGCCGCAAATCCCATGAATGCCATTTGCCGGTAGTTCTGATAGAGACGGCAACCGGCGGCGGCCATACGGTCGCCGCCTAAGCCGCAGAAGGTGGCTTGCGGATCGGCTTGGCGCAGTTGCGCCATCAGAGCCGCAGCATGATTGTCGCCTGAGGCTTCGCCTGCTATCAGAAAATACTTCATCTTACTTTTCTTTCTCTTCCGGGAACATAACAACCTCGAAGACATTGCCGGCCTCAACCAGTTTCTTCAATGTCGATTGTACCGTCTCGGAAGTGATAGCCTCTACTGCCGGTTTATAGTCGCGGATATTGTTCTGTCCGTAGAGGTAGTACATATACAATGCGTCTTGCCAGTAGTTGTTCTTCTCGAGATCCTCGGCATAATCCTTGAGCATAGACTCTTTCTCCTTCTGGAGATCGCTTGCCAAAGGACCGTCCTTAACGATAGTCTGCACTTCCTCATGGATAATTTCCATCAGTCGGCCCTGCTTCTTAGGATCGGTATCGAACTGCATGAGCAACGTTGCACGCGGTTGAGGCAGGATGGTCATGAAACCCTGGCAACCTACGCCGTACGAACCGCCTTCACGCTCACGGATAGACTCCAGGTAACGCGTAAACAGGATTCGTCCGATGATATCCATATTCAGGTCGTTAGCCATGGTATACGGCATGTTGTATGAGGTGTACTGGATACGGTTGCTGGCCGTAGTGGTCTGCATCTCGCGGGTGAAATAGTTCTTCTGCTTGCCGAGAGCTACCGTCACGTTATGATTAGCCACTTCTTCACGAGTCTTTTTGGTCTTCAGACCACCGAGCCACTGGCAAATGAGCGCCTTGGTTTGCGGGTCTTCCGGATTGATGTTGCCTACGAAGGTGAAGGTGAAGTCCGCAGGATTGGCAAAACGTGCCGAGTAAACCTTCATCACCTTGTCGAGCGAAATGCGCCCGTAGTTGTCCATGTTCATGAGGATGGTGCGCTCCGAGTGGTTGGTAGCCATCACATCGATAGAATCAGAGAAGACGTTCTTCGGGTTCTTATCGCGGTTGAGAAGTTGGTTCTTCAGAAGTCCCATCAAGGTCTCGTAGCCCTTTTCGTCGCGACGCGGCGCTGTAAAATAGAGATAGGTCAACTGGAGCATCGTCTCAAAGTCCTTAACGGACGAAGAGCCTTGTACGGCTTCCGTTTTATCGTTGATAGACGGATAAACACTGACATGCTTTCCGGTGAGCGCTTTCTCCAACTGGTTCATAGAGAAACGACCGAGACCCATATACATGATAGCCGGCACTGTCAATTGTGCAGATGGCAGATCTTCGGTTGCTACCAGCGAATAACCACCCTTGGAGAATGCCTTAAACAGAATCTCGTCAGCCTTGAACTCAGTCGGTTTGAAAACAACCTTGATACCGTTATTCAGAGTCCACTCGGTTGTGCCGAGTTCGTCATTCTTGACGATAGACTTGATCTTACCTTTGTGCGGAGCCTTCTTAACCAACTCGGTATCTATCACTTCCTCTTGCGGAGCTTCGATAGCCAAATTCTTCATGCTGGCGAGCGCCGTGAGAATAGTCTCCTCCGAAGGAATATTGACACCCTCTTTCTCCGGACCGGAGATAGATACGATAGGATTGTCGTGAATAAACGAAGCCGCAACCTTGTTAATCAGTTCCTGGTTGATCACAGGCAACATGTTCTGTACAAATTGATACTCCCATTCGATACCCGGCATAACCTCGCCATTCTCAAAATTGCGGATACACTCGCGTGCCAGGGTGATGTTCTTACTGTTGTTGCGCTCGTTGTACAACTTCTCCATGCTTGTGAGTTTCTCGCTCTTGACACGCTCCAACTCTGCATTGGTGAAACCGTAGCGACGCATCTTCTCCAGCTGGAAGAGCAGGTCGTTGAACGCATCGGTCTCGCGTCCCTCCTTGGGAATATAGATAGCATTGAAGGCATCGCGCAGTTTGACGCACTCGCCATAGTAGGTACCGCCCCCCATGAACGAAGCGTCCGGGTCTTGCGCCAGTTCGTTCATACGGTTGTCCATCATATCGCAGATCAGACCGCGAACAAGATCTGCCATATACTCCTGGGCTGTTCCCTGTATCTTCTCCGGCAGTTGGTCTGCCGTGTATTGGAGCTGGATGCGGCTACCCTGTGCCTCAACATCGGTAACGATAGCCACGCGCGGAGCGGTAGGATGCTCAATGGTATAGAGCGGACGCTCGCCACGATTGCTACGCTCGGGTACATCAGCCCAAAGGGCCTTGATCTTAGCCTCAATAGCATCTACGTCTATATCACCCACCACGATGATGGCCTGGTTGTCCGGACCATACCATTTGCGGTAGTAGTCACGCAGTGCCTGGTATTCAAAATTATTGATCACTGCCGTATCACCGATAACATCGCGCTTGGCGTACTGGCTACCGGGATACATCTTAGCTCTCATCTCCTTCCATATACGGCGGCTGGCCGTGCGGCCGGTGCGCCATTCCTCCAAGATTACACCACGCTCTGCGTCAATCTCTTCGGGCAGAAGCAGCAGTCCGCAACTCCAGTCGTGCATAACGAGCAACGCAGAGTCGATGATTCCCTCACGATAGGTCGGCACCTCAGACAGACGATAGACCGTCTCGTCAATAGAGGTGTACGCGTTGATGTTGCCACCGAAATTAACACCCAGAGACTCGAAATAATTGATGATACCTTTGCCTGGGAAATGTTCTGTACCATTAAAAGCCATGTGCTCAAGGAAATGGGCCAGACCATTCTGGTTGTCCTCTTCCAAGACAGCACCCACCGCTTGCGCGATGTGGAACTCGCAGCGCTGTTTAGGCTGCTCGTTGTGACGGATGTAATACGTCAAACCGTTGTCTAACTTGCCATAACGCACTTGGGCATCAATCGGCAGTTTCTCCATCTCTTGGGCACTCAAGCCAAGAGATGCGATCATGCAGATAGCACTCAAAAATAATTTTTTCATAATGTTTACCTATTATCTCTCCGTTTTGACTCGAGATTGTCTCGGTCACAAACAGAGAGGATTATTGCCTTTAATTTCTATTCTTCTTTCTTCTCCTCCGCTTTCTTACGCGGTGTACGTTTGCGCTTCGGCTTTTCAGCCTCAGCCTGTTCGGCGTTGGCGGCCAGCAGTTCATCGCCGCGACTCTTCCACGGACGCGGACCTAAGATAGCCTCTACATCCTCGTGCGTGATCACCTCGCGCTCAATAAGCAGTTCGGCTATCTTGCGATGGCCTTCGGCGTTTTCCGTCAGAATCTGCTTGGCACGCGCCATCTGATCGGCTATAATACGCTGTGTCTCTTTGTCGATGAGATCGGCGGTATTCTCCGAATACGGTTTGGCGAAGCCATAGTCATAACGGCCGGTGGAATCGTAGAAACTGATATCTTTGAGTTTGTCGCTCATACCATAGTAAGCCACCATCGCATAAGCCTGTTTGGTAGCACGCTCGAGATCATTGAGAGCGCCGGTGGATGTCTGATGGAGGAAGAGCTGCTCGGCAGCACGACCACCCAGGAGCGAACAGAGTTCGTCTAGGATATGGTCCTCCTGAGTCAACTGACGCTCTTCGGGCAAGTACCATGCGGCGCCCAGCGCTACACCGCGCGGAACGATAGTCACTTTCACCAGCGGATTAGCCCAGCGGAGCAACCAACTGATGGTGGCATGACCTGCCTCGTGATAAGCGATAGAGCGCTTCTCGTCCTCGGTCATGATCTTGTTCTTGCGCTCGAGACCACCGACGATACGATCGACGGCATCCATGAAATCCTGCTTACCTACTTTCTTGTGCCCGCCACGCGCGGCGATCAGGGCTGCCTCATTGCAGACATTGGCAATCTCCGCGCCCGAGAAGCCCGGAGTCTGCTTAGCCAGAAAATCGATATCGAGCGAGTCGTCCAACTTCAGCGGACGCAAGTGTACCTCAAATATCTCTTTGCGTTCCTGCAGGTCCGGCAACTCGACATGTATCTGACGGTCGAAACGTCCGGCACGCAGCAGGGCTGGATCGAGCACATCGGCACGGTTGGTGGCCGCAAGGATGATGACACCGCTATTGGTACCAAAACCGTCCATCTCGGTCAAGAGCTGGTTGAGCGTCGACTCGCGTTCGTCATTGCCACCCGTCATCACGCTCTTCCCGCGCGCACGGCCGATGGCATCGATTTCATCGATAAAAATGATTGCAGGAGCTTTCTCCTTAGCCTGTCGGAACAGGTCACGCACACGGCTGGCTCCGACGCCGACGAACATCTCGACGAAATCGCTACCGCTCATGGAGAAGAACGGCACGTCCGCTTCGCCGGCAACGGCTTTGGCCAACAATGTCTTACCTGTACCCGGAGGGCCTACGAGCAATGCGCCCTTAGGTATCTTGGCTCCGATATCGGTATATTTCTTCGAGTTCTTGAGAAACTCTACGATCTCCTGTACTTCCTGCTTGGCGCCATAGAGGCCGGCTACATCTTTGAAGGTCACTTTGTCCTTCTTGTCACGGTCGAAGAGTTGCGCCTTGGCCTTGCCTACCCCGAAGATGTTTCCACCCACTCCGCTACCTATGCCGCGGCTCAAGTAGACGAAGAAGAGAATCATCAGTACAAACGGAAGCACATTGACCAAAATCAAGTACCAATAATCCTTGGATTTCTCATACTTGACATCAATAGCTGCCTGACCGAGCGACTTGCGCTGGTTGTTGACACCATCTATGTATTTGGAAAATTCCTCTACCGAAGGTATCTGCACATGCAGTTGCCCTTTGGCGCGTTCGCCATCGTCCTGCGAGCCAAAGACGCGCACATAATTTTTTCCGTTCACTTCGGCCTTCAGCGTATTGTCGTCATAGACCACCATCTTCTGGATGGCGTCCGCCTCGATATACGCAGTCAGTTTGGTGTAACTAAGGTCTTTGCTCACACCGTTACTCTCACGATTACCAAAGAGATAAAAGCCGATCACAGCGCACATAGCCGCATAGAACAGCAGACTGAACCATCGTCTCGGTCCGCCTCCCGGTTGGCCTTGCGCCGGTTGTTGCATTGGTTGTTTGTTCTTGTTATCTGCCATAGTCAAAATGTTGGATTAAGGACCTCTTCGTTGAAGGAAAAGGCCCAATAAGCATTACAGAACTTCCGGAAGCTCTGTTACCTTACCGTCTGCCCACAGATGTTCGATATCATAGAAGGCACGCGGTTCACGTTGCATAATGTGCACAAAAATCGTGCCGTAGTCCATTGCTATCCATTCGGCATTTTCCTCTCCGGCTACCGAGAGCGGGTGAACATGCGTCTCGGTACGCACAAAATCGTCCACCTCGTCCGAGATAGCGGATACCTGCGTGTTACTCTGACCCTCGCAGATGATCATCATCTCTACCGGAGCCTCCTTGATCTTGCGCAAATCGATCGTCACGATACGTTGTCCTTTGCGATTGCGGATTCCCTCAATAATAGTGTCCGCCAATTTCTTAGTTGTTATTTCTTTCATCGAATAAATTAATTTAGTTACGTTGTTTATTGGTTTAACGCGCGGTTGAACTGCCGCCTCTCGGCATCGCATATCCAACCCCATTTATTGAAATACTTACATATATTCCGGATGTGTATCCATAGCATGTGTTTGTCCCTGTAGGACGCCTGCACATGACCGTGCACGATGTTCCATGCGGGATAATAGAGTGTCAGCCAGTTGCGGTGGATGGTTCGTGTCAGGTCTATATCCTCTGGATACATGAAGTATCGTTCGTCAAACAGACCCGCCTCAACTGCAGCCCGCGTGCGGAGCAACATAAAACAGCCGCTGAGGTAAGGAGCGTTGACGGGACGCGACAGATCCAGATCGCGCAATTCGTAGCGACGGTTGCGGCGTGCAGTCATCCACTGTGGCAGAAAACGACGTCCGAACACATCCATCGGCGACGGCAATCGTTTGGCCAAGTACTGCTGTGTTCCGTCCGGATTGAGCACGCGCGGCATCAGTTGACCTACTTGCGGATTAGCGAGCATCCAGTCGTGCATAGCGTCTATGTCATCGGCCTTGACAACTATATCACTGTTCATCACCAGGTGCAACTCCGTCTGGTGATACGCGCTCTCGCGCAATGCTACATTGTGCGCACGGCCGTAACCGAGATTGGCTCTCAGAAACATGTAGCGTACCTTGCTGCGGCCCTTCGCCACTAACCATTCGCTATCCGCCTTTGTTTCGCTATTATCCAACAAATATATCTTCCGCAAGCGCTTGACACGCAGCAATTCCTCCACAAGAGGCTGCACCTCTTGCTCCCAGCGTGGATGATATAGCACTATGGATATGTTTAGCACAGTCGATAATAGTTGATATTGGTTATCTCAAAAACTGACGTATCTTACGCAGTTGTTTACATGCCACTGTGAGGAATCCTGCTCCCACGTGGTTTTTCCGGAGTGCGATACAGTCCTCTTGAGTCTTGGACAGTCGCGCACGCGTGCTGCGATTGCTAGCTCCGCCTGTCTCCATTGACACCAGAACCGAAGGTATATAGTGGGTCCTATAGCCCGTTTTGAAGATGCGCAGCATCATGTCATAGTCGGCAGCTATACTGAACCACTCGTCATACTCACCCACCTGTTGATATACTTCGCGGCGCACATAGACGGTAGGATGAGGAGGCATCCAGCCGAACTTCAGGCTACGCGGACTGAATGCATTGCTCTTCCATCGGCGCACTACTCTACCGCCCTTGCAGTATTGCAAATCACCATAGACCACATCAGCATGAGATGACTCAAAAGCCTCAGCAACTTGTTCGATGGAATCGGCAGAATAGAGCTGGTCATCGGAATGCAGAAAACCGATGATATCGCCTGTTGCCATGCGGATACCCTTGTTGATAGCATTGTAGATGCCACCGTCTTTCTCGGACACCCACCGCACATTGGCGTGCTCGCGCGCGTACTTCTCTATCAGTTCGCGCGTGCCGTCTTTGGACGCACCGTCCACCAGCACATGCTCTATATCCGGGTACGTCTGGCTCAGCACACTATCCAACGCGTGCTGCAGCGTTGCCGCACTATTATATGTTATCGTTATAATAGATATTTTCATATACCTTTTTTGTTTGTTCGTACGTTTTGTTCCACGCGAAACGTTTCACGTTTTCTATGCCGTCTTCTATGATTTGTTGCGTTGAATTCGACAATAGTCGGCGTACTATTTCTGCCATCTCTATCGCCATGCGTCGCGGCGTATCGTGCTTAACCATCAATCCATTATCGCCTATCACCTCCGGAATAGAGGATGTCCGCTGCGCGATGACAGGACATCCCGCTTTTTGCGCTTCCAGAATAGGCAGTCCGAATCCTTCGTAGTCGGACGGGTACAACAGACAGAGGGCTTCGTTGTAATAGCGATTCAGTTCCTCTTTCGACACATTGCTCACCATCTTCAGTTCCAGACCCGTCAAGCGCGCTACCTCTTGCGCAACATCCAGCCGTTTGTATTCAGCCGTTCCGTTACCGAGATAAAGCAAATAGCCTTTCTTCTCAACCGGCGAGAGCGGATAAAAATCATCACCTACACCGTTATAGATTACATGAATCCTATTCTCTTTTATCCACGGATAATAACGCAGCATATCGCGCTTGGTGTTCTCGCTGACACATATGACGGCCTCGCTATACCGCAGGGCTCGCTCTTCTTCCCACAGATGAATTGCCTTAGCCAGACCGTGGCGATAAAAATGATAGGTCAGATCGTGTACGGTCGTCACATTATGCACTCCCTTTTGCGGCAAGATGCGGAAATAGGACGAGTGGAACACGGCCGGCGCATTGGCCACATAGTCCGGCACACGATAGCGCTCAAACCAACGGGGCTCGCGCTCGCGCACGTATTCTAGTTCGGTCAGACAAATATCTTGATCCTCTCTGGCACGACTGAGCAGTTCGTTCCACACGACCGAAATACCTCCTACGCGTTGGAGAGAGAAGATAATATTGTCAGCTATTACGTTCATCATTGTTGTTCTATCAATTTGATCCATCGCGGCATGATGGCGGATTCGCTATATGTTTGTTGCGCAAACG
>JAEEHO010000166.1 GCA_016280845.1 Paludibacteraceae bacterium
CAATGACCAGTTGACCAACTTGACCATCTTTGCCTTAACTTAGTCAACTTGGTCAAGTTTGCCATGTCTTTTTTTATGCCCAAGACTTTCGCCTTTCGTCCTTTCGTCCATTCGCCTTTAACGATGGGGTCCCATTATCCGCATGGCAGTTCGGGTGTCGAGCCTCTCGACTTCGAACGCTGTGTTCGAAAACGCGTCGTTAGTGATTCTTAGTGGTTCGTTGTATATTCTTAGTCATTCCCGAGACACTTCCGAGACAAATACAAGACAGTATCGAGAGCGAATCGTATACGATTACCTCTGCGCAACGTCGGCGCAGCCTCTGCGCGGGAGAGGCTTCTACCGTCGGCAACGACAAACAATTGATTCATCTTCATTCGGTCTAATAACCGATTGGGGTTAAAATCACATGTCAAAAAAACAGAGAGCAAGAATATTAGCAAAAAAGTTATCAAATCTTCTATAAAAATTTGCATATATCAGAAAATTATTGTATCTTTGCACCGAAATTCAATCAAAACGGCGATAGTCAATGTTTAGAATTACCCCCTATGTCGTAAAAAGCAGACTTTCTGCACTTTGCGGAACTGTCGCAGAACATGGGGGAGATATATACTCAACAGGCGGTACTTGGCTATAATGCCAGGTGCCGCCTGATTGTGCAGATACGTACCTGATTGCAGAAGAGAAGACAAAAACACCTCTTGATTGCAACTTATCCTGCAAATAGATGGGCAAGTTGTTACCACCGGCAAAAAGCTTAATTTGTATTAACTTATTGTTCAACCATTTAAATATACAAAACTATTATGAAAAACAATTTATTTAAAAGCGCGATTGCAGCAATTTGCGCAGTAGTATTTGTTGGATGTTATGTAGATAAACCAAGGGAGAAAGCGTCTGAATTAGTAATAAACGGCACTATTACTAATGAGGATAGAACTCCAATAGAATCTATAAAAGTTTCCATAGACGAAGCGGATTTGAACGCTATGTCTAACAATAAATATAAATGGTGGCGATATGATGACTGCTATAGTGAACAAGACGGAACGTATAGTTTAGTATATACGTGTGGCGTAAGAATTCATTCTGAAAATTGGCCGGCAGAGATATCCATAACTGCAGAAGATGCAACCGGAACTTACGACAAACAAACGAAGTCATTTCCTATCGAACTCATAGATGAAAGCCACCGTCGAACCGATGGCTTAGTAACAGCCGACTTCGTAATGAAGAAGAAAAAATAAAAAACAACAACTATCCGTTAGCGGGGCGCTCTGTGAGTGCCCCGCTTATGTTGTTAATACATTCTTTAGTACAGGGCATGTACATGTCTCTATCGTAATAGGCCGAAAAAGTACTTTTCGGTACGCTTTTTTCGTTTTCATTTGCATATATCAAAAAAAAGCAGTAAATTTGCAGCCTATTTTGGGTTATTGTACCCTTTGAATCGAGAAATCATTGTGCCTTCGGGCAATTATGGGCACTTCAAAAGCCAAAAACAAATAAAAGTTTATTACAAATTTATACAATCTTGGTACTTCTATAACGTACTAATTTTTAGAAGTACCCTTATATATGGGACTACTATTACTCTTTTTATTTGGTGCGATGGGAATCAGTTTTCTGTGTTCCGTTCTGGAATCAGTGCTGATGACTACGTCGCTCAGTTATATCAATCTGCGTGAAGAAGAAGGCTATGCGCCTGCCAAGCTGATGTCGCAATACAAGGACGACACCGGACGGCCGTTGGCTGCAATCCTTTCACTCAATACCATAGCCAACACTATCGGCGCCGCAGGCGTTGGTATGCAGGCAACCGAAGTGTTCGGCAGCAGATGGTTCGGACTCGTTTCGGCCATTGTTACCCTACTCATTCTAATCTTCGGAGAGATCATCCCGAAAGTGATCGGCACTACCTATTGGCGCCAACTGATGGGTTTCACCGCCCGCACCATACGATTTCTGATCTTCGTTTTATATCCGTTTGTGCTGCTGGTTGAACTGATTACCAGGGCATTCCCGGACAACGAAGACGAACCGTCGGTCAGTCGCGAAGAGGTACTATCGATGGTGAATGTGGGCGAAGAAGAAGGTGTGGTGGATGAAGACGAGAACAAGATATTCAGCAACCTGATGCGTTTGGATACTATCCATGCCTACGATGTGATGACTCCTCGCGTGGTGGCAAAGATTGCGCCGGAGAATATGACATTGCGCGCCTACTACGACAGCGACGAGTACGACCATTTCTCGCGTATACCCCTCTATAAACCCGAGGCGCCGGAGTACATCACCGGCTATGTACTGCGCAACGATGCGTTGGAAGAGTTGACCGAAGACCATTTCCGCAAAACGCTGGGTGGCATCAAGCGTGCGCTGCCGGCATTTGACCAAGACCTGACATTGGGTACTATCTTTGATAGTATGCTGAAGCAGAAGAGCCAGATTGCGCAGATAATAGACGAATATGGTTGCTTTGTGGGCATCCTGACGCTGGAGGATATCATCGAGACCATCTTCGGACTCGAGATTATTGACGAGAACGATACCGTCATCGACATGCAGCAGTACGCCCGCGAACGTTGGGAACAGCGACAGAAGAAGTACAAGAAACTTGAAAAGCCGTCAGCCGCCAGCCATCAGCCGTCAGAATAGTATGCAAGACTATCACCACTTATCAATATGGCAAAGAAGCCATCAACTAACAATTGAGATTTACCGGTTGACGCAGAAACAGTTTCCGCGCGAAGAAATATTTGGACAAACCAGCCAAATCCGACGAGCAGTTGCATCTATTCCGACCAATATAGCAGAAGGCTGTGGCAGAAATTCCCGTGCCGAATTAGCGCAGTTTTTAAACATTGCAGCGGGTTCTGCATCGGAAGTAGAATATGAGATCTTATTAGCAAAAGATCTAGGTTATATAACTATTGAACAATACGATTCTTTATCGAAAGAAGTGAAAGAAATTCGCAGTATGATTCATAAATACATGTCACAACTGCGAGAAAAAAACTGAATGCTGAAATCTGAATGCTGAATGCTTAAAAGTGACATCCGCATATTGAACAAGCGGGCGAAGTTCGAGTATATCATCCTCGACCGCTACACCGCCGGCATTGTCCTTTACGGCACGGAGATCAAATCCATCCGCGAAGGCAAAGCGTCGTTGGTGGACAGCTATTGCGCCGTAGAGCACGGCGAGATGTTCGTCAAACAAATGCACATAGCCGAATACCGATTCGGCAGTTACGCCAACCATGAGGCCAAACGTGACCGTAAGTTGCTGCTCCAACGACGCGAGATCCGCAAACTGGAGAAAGCCACCAAAGACACCGGCAAGACCATCATCCCGCTGGAGATGTATATCAACGACCGCGGTTTGGCCAAGATAGAGATTGCACTCTGTCAGGGTAAGCACACCTACGACAAACGTCAGTCGTTGCGCGAAGCGGACGACAAACGCGAGGTTGCCCAAATGATGAAGAACTATAGGGTATAAACTATAGAATATTAGGGTATTAAAATCTGTTTAGTATTATGAAAAAAGGTAAGTTTATTCTCGCCATTGCAGTCGCATTGGCCGCTATCAGTTGTCAAATGAATGAGCCGTCATGGCCGAATACGCCGGACTGCCGTATGGTGCAGATTGACAGCCTGGGTTGGTATTGGGAAGACAATTGCCCGAGAAACATTTACCAAGCAGCATATACCGTAGAAACCGATGAGATGCGACTGCATTTCTTTGGATGGGAGGCCGAAGAAGACTCTGTTTTCTCCGTCTCTTTCCCGCAGAATACCGACCAATACGGACGCGTTCTGCTGGGTTACAGAATGTGTGGTTGGAATCAAGGACCCGCCGAATGGGACATGACCACCATGATCAAGATTCGCGATAAAGAGACCGGCCAATGGCTTGAGTTTGTGCGTGCTATCACACCTTATGGTGGCAATTTCGGAGCTAGTTGGGAGAAGATTTTCTATATCGATGTAACGGAGTTTCTGCCCATGCTGAAAGGCGAAACAGACTTTCGTATTTTCTACTGCGGATGGGATGCGACCGAGAAACGCGCTCATGCCGTGCAACTGACTTATTACTTCTTCAAGGAGAAAAATCCATACGGCAAACCGTGCGGATGTCAGAAGATTTACGACTCTACCCTGCCGAACGAAGGCAGCAACGGTTATCGCGCATGGTCGTACGGCGTAAAAGGCTGGTCTATAGAGGATGACAGCCGTTTGGGACAGCGCACTATTAATCTGCCGGCAGGCACCAAACGCGTGCTGGTCAGAGTGTGCATAACAGGCCACGGACAGGACGCATACAATGGTGACGGCTATTACCCGAATCGCCAAAATACCTATTCCGAGAGCGGCGCGGAGTTCGACCATAACTGGTATGATGTTATCCTGGACGGTGAGAAAATGGTGCAACGCGGAGATATTTGGGAGATCAACTCGGGTGCCAACAATTACAAACAAGCCGGCACATACCGATACAACCGTGCGGGATGGGGACCGGGCAAACCATGCAACGTGCACCATTGGATCATTCGTGATATCAAGAGTAAAGACCGACAACTGACACTTGACCTCAATCTGGACGAATACGTATCGCCATGCACCAAGCCGAATGACAACAATGTTGCGTGCTACTATGTCATGGCTGATGCCTTCTTCTACAAATAACGGGGTTTTCAACTTCACGAGATAATATACATAGTATATTATAACTATGGGTGGAATACGGGATTGCCTCGATATGCTCTCGACACGCTATCGATACAGTCTCTATCGTCCCGTTATCCTCTCGCTATCCTCTCGTATCGCAATTGAAAAAGCCACCTCCGAAGAGATGGCTCGGTTGAGAAATAACAGGTGTTCACGCATTGTTATAATTACGATAAGATGCTCCCTTAAGAACTCACTGCAAAAGTAATGCTTTTTCGCTGCCATTCCAAACTTCCGATTTCGATATCGAAAGAATCGAATGATTTATTTGGCTAAAAATGCATTCCCCTATTGCACAGACCGTTTTTTCAGTATATCTTTGCGACGGAAATCAAAATTATTAACTTTAATCTGTATCAAAATGGGATTACTTGACAACTATACGGGCGTAGGGATGAGCCCGCGGCCAAAATGGCAACATCAGATTCTCAAAGACAGTTTCATCCTGAATGCCGGTCCTGAGATCCGCAGAAACGG
>JAEEHO010000167.1 GCA_016280845.1 Paludibacteraceae bacterium
CGTTCTGTATCCGCGCAAAGCCATTTATATGGTCTGCGGAGGCAGTTGGTGCAACGACAATCCGAAATTCTATGCACACACTTGGGGAAATGCCGACTATGATGCCGAACTGACCGAATTTGCCTGCGCTTCCAGCATCTACTCGGCTGAGATACCGGTCTACAACAACAATCTGGTTATCACCCGTCAGAATCCCGCCTCCACGAGCATCGTATGGAGCGGCAATTCCTATTTTTGGAATCAGTCGCAAGACCTCACCATCGGTTCGTACAACAAATTTACATTCTCCAACTGGAACAACGAAAAGGGAGTATTCTCACGCGGCACTTACACCTTGCCGACATTCACCATTTCCTTCTCCGGTAACGGAAAAGACGGAGGTAGTATGTCCAACATGACGGGCATTGTATGCGACAACAGCGCAACACTGCCAACCAATGCTTTCACACGCACAGGGTATGCCTTCACAGGCTGGAACACCAACGCTGATGGTTCTGGCACATCCTATGCCGACGGTGCTACCGTTCCGAATGTATCCGGCAACATGACACTATACGCACAATGGTCACCGTGCGTGATCATTCCCGGCACTATCAGCAAAGACAACGAAAGCAGCCATATAGCTTCGATGACATGGTACGGGCCCAACAATGAATACTACGATTTCGGTCCCGGTTCAGGAACTAACACCGACCGATGGGTTGAATGGTATATCAATTTGACAAGTTCGGGCAAATATATTGTTACTGAGGACTTTGAGACTCCGGCCAACGGCACTGATTGGTATGGCCATCAGTGGTCTGTTGAACTGCTGGATGTCTCGCGCAATGTTGTTTCTACATACAACACCACCGCCGTTTGGTCGGCTGGCGGAGAACGTACGGACAACGTGCAATGGGATTTGCGAAACGTTCCGACCGGCGTCTATATCATACGTGTCACCAACGCCATGAGTTGGGGACGCCCCAAGCTAAAAAGTCTCACTTTTGAACATGCCGGCCTAAGCCTCTCGTACACCAAAGTGCCGGATGCAGCCGATTATCACGGCGGCGCCTCCGGAGAGATCTATCATCCGGGACCTGTAGTCACTTCACATCTGCAGGCGGGCGCTACCATTATAGTGGTGGACAGCACGCTGATTATAGGAGATGACACCATCACAGCACCCGCTATGACCGGAGGCAAACTTAACAATGTGCCGGTTGGAATATCTGCCTTCCACCCGGACGGATTGGCATCGTACGGATGTGTCTGGCAATTTGACCATTGGGAGAATGTGCCTGCCACAATAACCGATGATATCAGCGATATAGAGGCGGTCTATTATCCGTCCTTCCGCGTGGCTTACGACACCAACGGCGGCACTATCAACGATTCGGTATATGCGCACTGGTACCGCTACACCGGCAACGAGCACGATCATACGGCGCTACCGGAAAACGTGAGCAAAGCCGGGTATATCTTCGCCGGATGGTATCAGGAGTCAACCACAGAGTTGTTCTCCTATTTGACAGGCAATTACTACGGCGACTATGACATCGAGTGTGGCGCAGGTCCGTATAGTATCGACTGCGACTACCGACTGAAGGCACACTGGATCTTGCCATGCGACGAGCCGCAAGTCATATCCCGCGTCACTTTGACTGGTTCGGGCACTTCATCCTATACCGTCTTCGGATACAATGACAATGAATATGCCGGAACACCAGTCATTTCCGTCGGAGCAACCACAGCCGCATATGACCTGGACGGCGACAGCAACGATGAAATCGGTTACCAGTTGAGCGCTAGCAACGACATAGTGTTCGCTACGTTGCGCAAAGGCGGTTTCCGCGTTGGTGACATGATTCGCGTTGCCGTCACGGCGCCAAACACCAACCGCATTGTGAGCGGCACATATGACATGTTGGAACTCTATTACGGCACCGGTGCCGGCAACGCCAAGCTGCTGGTACATATTAAGGACGTCAAGAACCCGGGCATCTACGAATACTACCTGGATTCCGATGATGTTATTGCCATGAACGCTGCGGGTGCAACGGGCGTGGGCGTCGTACGTACTGTTGACAACGGACAGAACCAATGTATCTACAGTGTGGAAGTGTACGGTTGTCGCGATCTGATTTTTGATGACAACCACGGCACCCATCTGTGGAGCGATCCGCTCAACTGGGCACCCACCTACACCGAGATTCCCGCTTATTACCAAGCTGCGCGTATCCTGAAGCCATGTACGGTGGATATCGCTAACGCACATGCGCACAATATCAAGTTGTGCCGTGAGTATACCGGCCATGACGGTTCTCTTACTATCAATGCCGATGCAGCTCTGGCCGTTATCGATCGCGTGAGCGAAGTATATGGTATTGACTACAACACGCTGCACGATGTGACGGCAGACCATCTGCTGATTCGCGCTAACGCATCTAACCAAGGTGCTCTCGCACACGGCGACACCGGAGGTCACACTCATGCAACAGTCGAATTCTATGCCCGCGGAATAGGAGCTCCGGATTGGAATACCGCCACCTGGCAGTATATGGGTGTGCCGTTCAGCGATGCCGACCATGCCATCAAGCTATACCATGACGGATGGATGTGCCGATGGATCGAAGATGTGACGGGCAATGCGGGATATAATTGGAAATGGATAAACAACAACGATGCACTAACACCGTTTGTCGGCTATGGTCTCACACAGGCCGATGCTACGATCTACACCAATACCGGAACATTGGTTTCATCTGCCGACCAAACGCTCACTCTCACGTGTGCGGGAACCGACTATCGCGGATGGAATATGTTCGCCAATAGTTGGATGGCTCCTATCAAGATTGCAGACTTCCAGGCTGCCGATTTCGGCGATGCGCAAGCGGCTATCTATCTCTTCAATACAGGCATCAACGAAGGCGATCAGGCTTCTTGTCCCGAGTCTTCCTCTGCTGGTCAGTATGTGGCTATTCCTATAGCTTCCGCATCCAGTATGCTGGCTGACAATCAGCATATTGCGCCTATGCAAGGATTTTATATTGTAACCGAGGCGCCCACAACGGTCACGCTCAATTATAACCGTCTGGTACGCAATGCTTCAGGCAACGAGGATGATCCTTTGTCCGTTCATTCCAACCGCGCGCCGCGCCGCAGTGCACAAGACGAGGCCATGCCGCATATCGTCATTGATGTCAACGGCAACCGATTCAGCGACAGGCTCTATCTCTTTGAGAATGCAGAGCAAACCGACACTTTCGACAATGCGTGGGATGGATTGAAATTCGAAGGAGAAGCCTATGCTCCGCAACTGATGACGCGCACATCCGGACTGGAACTAGCTGTGGACGTTTCGCCCTCGTTCGATGGCAAACGTATTGCTTTCCGAGCAGGCGAAGACACAGAATACACACTTCGTTTCTCCACATCCGAAACAGGTCTATACTTGCGCGACTTGACCACCGATCAGGAAATAGAAATAACAGATGGCAGCACTTACGCTTTCTTTACTTACGTAAAGGAGTGCGAAGAACGTTTTGAGATTGTTGACCGACGCAACGCCACCGTTACGCCGACAATCCTAGACAATACAGCGGTAACAAAGCCAACGATTATTGAATTGACAGTCTATACCATTGACGGCCGACTCATAGAACACAGAACGGCCGATTTCAACCTACCACTTAACCTGCCTCAATCGGGCATATACATCGTACATCTGAGAACAACTGCGGGTATGCAAGTAGAAAAAATCAAATTTTAAGCAGAGAAGGAAAGAACATGAAGATTACATTGCGACACGCACTCCTCACTCTGCTGCTGATAGCATCCTGCACATACGCGCAGCAATTCACCTACACGGGTAGTTCCTCTATGGCTACACTCGAGAACCCGGTGTATACCAGCACTCTTCTCCAATCGTCTTCCACACAGAATACCTTTGGATCGGTTTCTCCTTATAATGGAAACGACGCGAGTACACGCGCGCAAGGCAGTGTGTTCAGTAACAATGTATTCCGCAGCACACGTCCAATGCGCCGACAGACAGCCAGCGGCGGAGGAGGTTACATGGGAATATCAGGTATATCCGCATATCAAAGCATATCACCTGGCAATATAGGCTCAGGCGGTGCATCTTCACCCAACAGAATAGGACCACCGCCGCCTACGCCACATCCGGACGATGATGATATCGATCACCAGTTGCCGGTTGGCGATGCGACTTGGTTGTTACTGTTATTATGCAGTATATACGGCGGAGTTGTCTCTCTCCGCCGCAAGACTGTTAGAACTCAATACTAACGCTGCCTTTGGTACTATCATTTGTTTCCACAGTGATAGTATATTCGCTTGTAGTTTCCTCAAAAGTAGCAGTATAGGTCGCATTGCCCGTTGCGGCTACTATAGTAGGACTCCAGCCGGAGAAAGTATATTCGGTGCAACCGCTAGATTGGCGCGTCGGCGTAGCGCCTGTATAGGCAGGAGTAGCGCCATAAGTCACTTGCTCCGACTTCAGCGTAGCGCCATCATAGTTCTTCCAAGTAATCGTATAGTCGGGCAATTCGCAACTGAGAGTTAGGTTCTTCAGTTTAGGTTGCCCGTTAGCCATTCCATTCAGTACACGCAATGTATAGTTACCGGCCGGCACACTGCTTAGATTCCAAGTGGTACTCTGCGTGATAGTCTGCTCTCCGGTAGCGTAGGTCTTAGCGGTCGTATATTCAGCCACCAACGTATTGCCGTCAAACAACTGCAAGATATAGTTGTGTCCCGTTTCGCATGATGTCTCTTCTATAACGGTGTACTCTCCTGGGAAGTGCAGATAGACTCTCCATGCTGCCCAACGGTTTAGATTATGGCCGGATGAACCATCACCAAAATCGAAATATTCGGTATTGTAATACGCCATATCGCCGCTAACGGTTCCTACATTGGCATTGCTCAACGTAGCAGGCAGTTCGACTCCGTCTCCCGACAATTGAGGTATTACCACATATTGTGCATAGTAGGTCACATTGCTTTCCGGCACGGTAGTGGTCTTGATTTGTGAGCCGCCCGAAGCACTGGTAAACCAACCTATGAAGGAATAACCCGTCTTGCTTGCCACAGGCAATGTACCTATCGGATCTCCGACATTCACTTCGCTGGTAGCCGTAGCACACGAACCGCCATTGGCATTCCATGTCACGGCGTGCGAAGTAATCAACGCCTCGTTCTCCAATGTGATACTCTTGAGTTTGGGTTGACCATTAGACGTAGCATTCATGACACGCAATGTATAGTTGCCTACTGCTACACCACTCAGGTCCCATTTTGTGCTTTGCGTTATTGTCTGTTCTCCGGATGCCCATGTCTGTGCGGTGGTGTATTCCGATACCACCGAATTGCCATTGAGCAATTGTAACGAGTAATTATGACCATTGGGATAATAGCCCACTTCAGAAACAGTATATTCTCCCGGAGTACCCAGATAGACATTCCATTCTATCCAACGGCTCAAGTTCGTACCGTCGCTGCCATCTACTCC
>JAEEHO010000168.1 GCA_016280845.1 Paludibacteraceae bacterium
ACCCCATTGACCACGCAGATACCAGTCGATAGCCGGGTTCTCGTTGATGATATTACCCTTAGCGTCCGGATAGATACGTGTACCGTCGGTATATACAGATGTTACGCTACCACCGTTATCGGTATTGGTCAATGCCATATTCGGCTTGCTTGCGTTCGGAGCCGTTGCTACGATATAGATACCACCCAGATAGAGGTTAGAAGTACTGGTGATACGTTTGTACTTATCGGTCTTTTGCTGGTATACAGCATAGAGAGTATCCGAAGTCTGAGCCGGGTGATAAAGGCTATTCGGTGGAACGAGATCGAAGGTCAACTGATTGATCTCGTTGTCAATCGAACGCTTGTACCAACCTGCAAAGGTCCAACCGAGCTTAGCGCACTCAACGCTGGCGTAAGCCTCAGGAGTGATAACACCTTGGTAACGAGCCGGCTCTACCAAGTCTGTTTCCTCTGCTGTACCGCCGCAACCTACGAAGTGTACTGAGAACGGCTTGCAGTGAGGCCATGAGGTATATTCGTTCAAACGACGATATACATAGGTGAACTTAGCGTATATACTGTTGCTATTATCCCAACCACGTGCGGATGTGGTGTACAGACCATTTGCGTTGCAGTATGCGGTATAATAGGTACCGTTGTAGAGACGAGATACATTGTACTCAAATGCACGACCTGCGTCCAGCATATAAACCGGTTGCGGACTATCCGACAATTCGGTTCGAGCACTGCTACCGCTTGTACCGAGTTTGAGATACTTACCGGTCTTCGCACTCTTGACATACCAATAGTCTTGACCAGCAGGCTTTTCAAAGTGCCACATGTTAGCCACATCAGACTCAATCATGTAGAAGTCATCACCGTTTTGCGGAGACTCGCCCTGTTTACCGGTACAATAGTAGTAGTTACCACTCTTTTTCGTATTAGAAGAGAGCTCGAAGTCATAGTATTTATCATCGTTACCGTTAACCTTGGTATAGTAGGTAATTAGGTAATCTTCATCGTCACCCGTAACAAGTTTAGAAGGACCACCACGAACAATACGGAACTTATCGGTTTTCTTCTTATAGATCGCGTAGAGATCAACACCGTCGCTTACCGGGATGAATCGCTCACCTGCCGGGAGGAAGTCATTGAACTCCTCACGTTGGAAGGCCTGCTTGTCTTCGTCCTGGAACCAACCTACGAACTCCCATCCTTCTGCTTCGCAGTCGGCGGTAGCTGTCGGCAGGATCAAACCTTGACCTGAAGCATCCTCATGCAAAGTAACGGTATGGCTGTTATCACCGGCATTGACTGTACCACCGCAACCATGCAGGTTGACTGCATAAGCGGCACAGTGCGGATACGAAGTGTATTGAGCAGAACCGGCCTTGCGGAACAAACGATACTCCCAATAATCGTTGGCGTTACCACCCTTCTCGTCTCCGTTGTCACAGAAGTTGCCATCGTCATATTCGTAAGTCAACCAGTGGCTGGTACTCTTGATTTCGTCGTATGCCAACCAGAACGAAGCATTATTTCCTTTCAATTTAAGATCTGCCGGAACAGTGGCAATCTTACGCAGCGTGTACGCCTTAGCGGAATCTCCCTCATGAGCGAGGAGATGACCATTATGCGAGAACGTCTTGTCGTCTGCATTGTAGGTCCACTTCATTTGATCGTACACATGAGAAGTGATCTTTTCGCCATCGCTTTCTACATAGATTGCGTTCCAGCGGCTATTGGACGTAGAACTGTAAGCCACAGCCATCGGATGCGGATCATTCCAGTCATTAACCATCACAATGATTACTTTATCACCATCATTCAGGCTGGAAGTACTGGTAACTTTCTTGTATGCGGCGCTACTATTGCTATAACGATATATGTCATAGTTCCAATAGTGCTCCGTTTCTTTATATGCTGTCTCGGTAACGTCGTCTTTTCTGCAGAATACGTTATTACCGTCCACAACCTTGGATGAAGACTCATAACGCAACCAGAATCTGCCGGAGGCACCCTCCATCGTTACTGTGTTAGGATCATGCTTGGTCTCCGTTGACTCCTCCAATTGGTATGTTCCGTCCGTACCGTGGGACATTAGATTACCTTCGTTCGAAAGAGTTTTGTCTGATGCATTATATACCCACTCCATCGCTGGCGTTACAGCGCTGGTTATCGTGTCATGCGCAACAGTAACATCGGTTGTAATGTAGTAGCCATTTCCGTAGGAATCATAGGTCACAGCAAGGTTTCCTACAGCCCAATTCGCGTCACTCGCCCATGGGTCAACCATGACAATTACAAGCGAATCACCATCATTCAAATTTGCTGCATGTTTAACTCGAGCGTATTTACCGTTGGTTTTGCGGTAAACCTTATACTCCCAATAATCATGCACATATCCCGAATAAGCAGAAGAAGCCTTATCATCTCGGCGCAACCAATAGCCACTACCGTCTTTGCTATTCATAGTCAGCCAATGTATTTGCTTTTTCGTCTTATCATACTGGAACGACAACCAATGCGGAATAGGGTCTTTCTTGCTATAGCTCAACCAAACCTTGCTTGGGTCACTACCGGACGAGCTATTTATCTTGAAGGCGTATTTATCCTGGTTCTCGTCTCTTGCCAGCGGGTGAACACCGTTCCACAATGTCTTATCGTAAGCACGATAGGTCCACTCCCAAGAAGCAGAAACCATGTTATTGATCAAATCACCATTTTCAATCTCAGTGGTTGCACTTTCCCAAAGGTTATCTGAATAACCGTCGAAGGTTACAACACGGTTGCCCACTGCGTAATGAGAAGACGAAGCATAAGGGTCACACAACACAGCGATAAGAATATCACCGTCCTTCAACTGGTTAACACTGTCAACCTTCTCATACTTGATACCGTTAGCATACACTGCGTAGAGGGTCTCACCATTGTACAGCGGCTTGGTCCAAGCGTCAGCAGGACGTACGGTCGGATAGATATTAGTCGGCTTAACCGGTTGATCCAGAGACCATCCGATGAACGACCATCCTGTACAACCTGATTCCTCAGCCATATATGCCTTAGGCAGCATCATCCAGCCCGGAGTATCCTCGGTTACGTCCTTCTTCTTAGGACCACCCACAGAATCAATATATCCTTCCACTGCGTCCAAATGGCTGGTCCACTTGACGCAACTCAGATAAGAAGTATAAGCTGACTCCTTTTTAAATAAATACAGAGGATAGTCATTCATTGTCGATCCGGTGATGAAGAAGTCCTCAATCATCGTGATTTCGTCATCCACATACTTCAGATACCACCATGCGCGCTCGATAGTAGACGATGCCGGAATATGGATCACAGTATCACGCGTGATAGAGTCGTGAGCCGGGTAGATTACCGTATCATAACGATAAGCAGCATAATACTGATCGTTGATGATCGTATCGACAGGTTTAACTACAGTAGCCGGATCAAGGTGGATAGTATCTGCAGGCACAAAGATAGAGGTGGAGTCATGCTTTACGGTTTCGCGAGCATATGACTTCATCTCAAAATTACCGTTGATAGCATTGATTACTACACCCGTGTGACCGGCATCGGCCGGAGAGTTCAGGAACCAATACTTCTTGGTATTACCGATATAGAGGCCCTGGTTACCGATAGACCACCACCATTTACCGGGATCGTCTTCGCTCTCTGTACGAGAGTGAAGTCTCCAAACACAATTCTCAAGCGGGTCGTGAATAGTACCACCTACAGGATAAACACGCTCGGCACCCAGTTTACCCCACGATTTGAATTTGTCATACTCGTAGGTTCCCATGATACCGTTCATTGCGTAGTAGTGGTTCTCACCACCGAAGACGTGATTGCTGACAATCAAGTAATCGATGTCCGGCTCAAGTTCCTCAACAGTGGTGATACGGGTATAATCGTTCACTACTGCCTTGTAGAACACAGCATAGATGTTGACGTTTGCGATAGGAGTGACCTCAGTATCCATGTGAGGAACCGTATCACCCTTCACCGGCGTACCAACACGCCAGCCGACAAACTTGTACTCACGACACTCATAGGGCGACATCGATTGAGGATCGTAGTCAGCCAATGTGTAGGTGCCGCCAGCTTCAACAGGTGAAGAGAAGATCTTCTCGTTTCCAACGAAGAAGTTAAGGTTTACACTAACTGCGAATGCAGACATCGTCATGACAAAAAGAGCCATGAACAAAAGGATGTTCCTTTTTCGAAGTAAAAATTTTGTCATTTTTTATTAGGTATTTCGATAGTTTTCTACCATTACTTGCGCGCGAGCACGTTGATACTCAAACGCTTGCGTGATTTCGGCGGTTTTAGATAAAGGTAGAATACGGTGCAAAGATAGCGCATAAAATTCATTTGACCAAATATATTTTAAAATTTGCTATTTCTAAGTTACAAAAATACAGAATCGAAACATACCGAAACTAACGGCCTTTTCAATATGGGACATGGGGAAAATGAAAGGTGAAAAGTGAAAGATTGTAAGGGTGTGGGATACAGAACGATACCGAGACAGCATCGAGACGATAACGGGACGATATCGAGACAATATCGAGACAATATCGAGACGATCCTAGACAATACTCGAGACAGTTAGCAGACTATAGCGGGATAATCAGGCTTTTGAAAGCCCGGTACCTATAGAGAAGAAAAGGAGCCTCGAGATTCTCATTCAAGATCCCGAGACTTCTATCTCATTCGGTGTTCGGCGATAAGCTTTCAGCTATCAAACATCAGTCATTAGACTTTAGCCTTTCACCATTACATAGCTACTTGCCATTAATACCACTCTTCTCTGTCTCTTCTGGCGCCTTTGCGGTAGCGGCGAACAGAAGCGTAGAGCACATAACCTGCCAGCAAGAGTGCTATCAATACGAATGGAGCATCGCCCAGCGGTACAGGTTCACCCATGAACGGATCCGGGTCGTGGTCGTTACCACCTACTCGACGCGGGCCACCGGCAGAACCGCTATTCAGTTCTACATTGGAGGCATAGGCGCTACCGGAACTCATGAAATTGTCCGCTGTGAAAAGACCATCTCGCGTCCATGTACGACGGCGACCATACTTGCTGTCCTTAGACAACAGCGAAATGACACCGAACTGACTGCGAGAGGAGGTCGAACGCATTCCGTATTGGTAACCATAACCGGACTGCATCGGCACAGCCGAAACACGACGGTCGAGCAAGAACGATGTGGTTCGCATCTGATACGGATCAGTAGCGTTGATCTCTACCGGTTGATAACCGGTCATAATCTGAGCTTGCGCGAATACGGCAAGCAGACTAAACGTCACAACAAATAATAATGTTTTGGTATTACGGAGCATAGGTTTAGTTAGTAAATGAGTGATAGTTTCTTTTTGTGTTAGTTGTTAGTGTTAGTTCATTACAAAATCTATTGAATCAACTCGCCCACTCTCCCCCGATGGGGAGAGCAGGAGAGTCGGATTATTATTTACTTGACCTGAGTTCCCAGGGCGTCATAGATCTTGCCATCGCGAACGATGTAGAGTATACCATTCAGCATGAACTTGCCTGTCGAAGACTGCGCTTGTTCGTTGCT
>JAEEHO010000169.1 GCA_016280845.1 Paludibacteraceae bacterium
GAGACAGCACGGTCATCCAAGTCAGTGCAGCTAAGAGTGTTGTCTATGGGTACAGTAAATCCCGCAACGAAAGCAGTCCTGTTTTCTCCGCCTCTAACGAATTTGGAGCAAGCACAACTATTCATGCACTCCATCCGGGCACGGACACCCTTTTCGTTAACGCAGTTTGGAATGCAGGCATATACACCTACGGCAAGTGTGAGCGCGTTATTGTAAAGGTGCAGTAAAAACGATTGTTGAATTATCAAGGGTACTTCTAATAATTAGTACGTTTAAAACGTACCCGAGTATAGAATAAGAAAAAATAAACCATCTACTCAAGAAAAAAACAAAAAATCACAATAAAACTAATTTTTAGAAGCACCCTCAAAAGAAAATCTATTATGAACAAGAGTATTATTGTATTGATGTTACTTGCGTACGTTTCTTTGAATATGCACGCGCAGGTTATTATGAAACCGTCTGAACCAAATGAGGTATGTGCACAAGCATGGGAAAAGTACCATAAAGGTGACGTACTTTGGAAAACCGGTTGGGGATTGTTTGTCGGAGGAGCAGTAACTTCCGCAGTAGGTTGGGGTACTACTTGCTTGTTTTCTGCTACGCCAGAACCGCAGCCTACTCCTAAACGGATTGCAGTTGGCCGCACTACTTTAGCCATCGCGTCTATCGGTTCTATCGCTCTAGTTTCTTCAGTTCCATGTCTTATTGTCGGTCAAGTGCAACGCAAAAAAGCAATTAAGGCCTATAATAACGAGAACTGTGCTTTGGGCGTATCATGCGAGCAAATCAAGATTGACTACAAAAAAGCCAATGATACTTGGAAAGCCGGCTGGGGACTATTCGGTGCCGGTAGCGGTTTGGCTGTCGTAGGCGGTTTTATGGCAGCCAGCCAGATGCTGGGTCCGTCTAATACTGCAACAGAACTAACCGGTTGGGGATTTATTGGCGCAGGTTTAGGGTCAGTAATTGCATCTGTTCCTTGTATATGTGTAGGACACGTTCAGCGTCAAGCAGCACGTAATTTATACAAGAGTAATTGCGCAGATCAAACTCCGCTGACTTTCTCTATTCAGTCATCAGCTAACGGACTGGGTCTGGCGATGCAGTTCTAATTGCAAAGCGGTATTACCCCAACTCTCGAGCGTGGACCTACGGGTCTACGCTTTTTTTGCATCATTTTTTGTGTATATCAAAAAAAAGTACTATCTTTGCACTCGATATGATGAAAGGAATCAGTTTACATAGTATCGTTCCGGTGCGTACGGAGCCGGCTGAGAGTAGCGAGCAATCGACGCAGATGCTCTTTGGCGAGACATGCACTATTCTGGAGCAAAAGCCCCGTTGGAATCGTATAAAAATACATTCGGACGGTCAAGAAGGATGGGTAGACGCCAAAATGATTGCGCCGATGAAAGCGGAAGAATTTACCGCCTATCAAACCGACTACGAGCATGCCGCGCAAGTGGTTTTCCCGGTGGCTTACGCCATGAGCGAAAACAACGGACAAACCATTCCGCTAACTGCAGGCACACGACTCACAAAATACAATAACGGTCGTTTCGAGATACTCGGTGTAGGTTTTCGTATTGACGCCAATATGGTGGCCACAGCACCATTAGAACTGAACGAACAAAATCTACTGCAGGCCGTACGTTTCTTTCTGAACGTACCTTACCTCTGGGGAGGAAAGAATGCATTGGGCATGGACTGCTCCGGATTCACACAGACAATAATGGGTCTATTCGGCAGACAACTACTCCGCAACGCAAATGAGCAAATCACCCAAGGACGCACTATCAGTGAGCTCAAAAAAGCAAAAGCAGGAGATATCGTTTTCTTCGATCACATCGGACTAAATGACGATATTGCCCACCCGGAACGAATCTGCCATGTGGGTATTCTCATCGACAGCGAGCGCGTCATACATTGTTCCGGTCGCGTAAAAGTAGAAAAGATTGATGAAACCGGCATTTTTTGCACAGAGAGTGCCACCTACACTCACCATTTGGCACAAATACGCAGAATATAACAATCTATAGGGTAATTCTATAATGGAATCAATCATTACGCTGAATGAAAGTTTAGACACACCTACTTTTTACGGTGTGAACAACCAAAACATGATGTGCTTGCGTAACCAGTATCCCGATGTGCGTGTGGTAGCACGCGGTTACCAAGTGAAGGCCACAGGCTCGGAAGCAGCCATTGCACGGTTTGAACAAGCGCTACGTCTCTGCGAAGAATTCTGCATCCGGACCAACACACTCAACGAGCAACAGATCCTACAACTACTGCACGGCGAACAACCGCAAGCGCAACAACCGGACAACCTGATCTTGCACGGTGTGAATGGACGATCTGTCTATGCGCGTTCGGAGAATCAGAAAGCATTAGTCAGCGCCTATGAGAAGAATGACCTTCTCTTTGCCATCGGTCCTGCGGGTAGCGGCAAGACCTATACTGCCATCGCACTAGCCGTGCGCGCACTGAAGAACAAAGAAGTGAGACGTATCATTCTATCACGTCCCGCAGTTGAAGCAGGTGAGAAATTAGGTTTTCTGCCCGGTGACATGAAGGAAAAGATCGATCCGTATTTGCAGCCTCTGTATGATGCATTGGAAGACATGATTCCCAGCGTCAAACTGACCGAATATATGGAGAAGGGTATCATTCAGATTGCACCCTTAGCCTTCATGCGCGGTCGCACACTGAGCGATGCCATTGTCATTCTAGACGAAGCACAAAACACCACAATTCCGCAACTGAAGATGTTTCTCACTCGTCTGGGAATAGGCGGCAAGATGATAGTAACAGGTGATATGACCCAAATAGACCTACCGCCCTCTCAAAAATCCGGACTACGCGATGCTATCGACCGTTTCAATGGAATAGACGGTATCAAAATTATCGAATTCAACGAGAAAGATATTGTTCGTCACCCGCTGGTAAAGCAGATAGTCAACGCCTATAGCAGAAGTTAACGGAATCATCCGATAAAATCGAAGGAATACAGCACTATTTCACCCTATTGCGGAAGAAAAGACGCCGAGGGAGGAAACAAAAGAAAATAAAGAAAAGTGGCATACGCATTTGCGTATGTCATATTTTTTTCGTACTTTTGCACGCATTTTTGATTATAACGATTCAAAACACACGCAAATATGAAAGGAATTATTTTGGCGGGCGGCAGTGCAACACGCCTGTACCCTTTGAGTAAAGCAATCAGCAAGCAAATCATGCCTGTCTATGACAAACCCATGATTTATTATCCTCTTTCTACCCTCATGTTAGCCGGCATTCGCGAAGTACTCGTCATCAGTACTCCACGAGACCTGCCGATGTTCCAAGAGTTGTTGGGAGACGGAAGCCGCATCGGCATGCGATTGGAATACAAAGTACAACATGTTCCGAACGGTTTGGCACAAGCCTTCGTTTTGGGTAAGGAGTTTCTAAATGGCGAACCGGGCTGTCTCATCCTGGGCGACAACATGTTCTACGGTCACGGTTTCAGCGCTATGTTGCGTGATGCTGTTGCCAGCGTAACGGACGGCAAACGGGGTGCATGTATCTTCGGCTACGAGGTGGCAGATCCCCGCGCCTACGGCGTTGTGGAATTTGATAGCGACGGCAAGGTGCTAAGCCTGGAAGAGAAGCCTGCCGAGCCAAAGAGCAATTATGCAGTACCGGGTCTGTATTTCTACGATGAAACCGTGTGTGACAAGGCTGCATCGCTCAAGCCGAGCGCACGCGGCGAATATGAGATCACAGACCTCAACAAACTCTATCTGAACGAAGGTAATCTGAAAGTAAAACTCTTCGGCCGTGGATTTGCATGGCTTGAC